>SLGN01000698.1 GCA_007123695.1 Verrucomicrobiales bacterium | reverse complement strand
TTCTCACTCACATCTGCAAGGACCACGCCGCCGCCGAAGAACTCTACCGACGCGCGATCGACGCCGACCCGAAACACGCAAACAATCTCGGCAATTTCGCAAATTTCCTCGCTAACATCCGAAAGGACCACGACGCCGCCGAAGAACTCTACCGACGCGCAATCGACGCCGACCCTAAACACGCAAATAATCTCGGCAATTTCGCCAACTTCCTCTTCGTCTTCCGCAACAACTTCGACGCTGCCGAGGATCTCTACCGCCGCGGCATTGACGCCAACCCGCAAGACGCGTACCATCTCGGAAATTTCGCCAGCTTCCTCACCAACATCCGCAAGGACTACGCTGCCGCCGAAGAACTCTACCGACTTGCCATTGACGCCGGTCCAAAGGACTCGACCAACCTTGGCAACTTCGCAAAGCTCCTCTTTATTCTAGGACGTTCTGAGGAAGCGGAGTCCATGGTCGAACGCGCATGGCAAAACCCGCCGCTTCCCCTTGACCTTCAATGCGAGCTTCGCTTCTACGCCTGCGCCCACGCTTGGCAGCGCCATCCCGAAGCGCTGCCCGAACTGAAGAAGCTCCTTGAATCCGGCGCTCGCTCCGAAGGCTGGATGCTCGACGACAACGTCCGCGTCGCGCGCGAATCGGGCCATCCCTACGCAGATTTTATCGCGGCACTGGCGGACGTTGTTTCCGGAAGAGCGGCAATCGAATCGCTCGACGATTTCGAGCCTTGGTCATGAGCAAGCAGAACTCCATCGACCTCTCGGGAATCCTTGTCCTACCGGGTAATGGCGTTCGTCGTTTCCGCCTTCGTGCTGGATCGAGACCGTTGGGGAGTGGCGCAACGCGAAGGAGGATACCGCCGGCTGGGACGATCAAAGGTTCCGAGACGCTTGGATGAACCCATTCGGCGCGGCGAAAGCGCAAGCGGCCGAACGCCGGGAATCCGACCGCTTTTCCTCTAAGTCCCTTGCGTTCCGACACCCTTCGTCACACCGCCGCCACCGACACGTCTGCGTTCTCGAACTCGCCGACGATCTGGCGCTTGTAGACGTGCCGGTCGCCAAGGACCGATCCTCTCAAGCGGGTGGCATTGACGTAGCCGGCGGCGAGGGCGACGGATTCCTGCCAGCCCATGCGGACCTCGGAGGACTCGCTCTGGCAATACAGCGAATGGTCGAAGTCCGCCCTCGGATGAACGGTGCCGTCGTGGATGTGAACGGTGGGGAAGACGATCTTGGTCCGGTCTCGGGCGGGGTAGGCGAAAGCCATGGGATGGACCCGAGTTCTTCCGGCCTTGAGCTTGAACACGACGAAGCCGTGGTCTGCGAACTGCGGGAGCTTTTCCCATACCCCGTCGGGGAGGCGGAACCGTTCGTCGAGGCGCTCGAAATCGGTGACACGGGGCACGAAGGAGGCCTCGAAGCTGCCCACCGCCTGGACCTCCAGCGGTTTTCCCGGATCTAGAGCGGAGGCAAAGGGAGCAGACGAGGACGTGCGCAACTTTGGGCGCGGAAAGGCTCGGTCGAGCTTGGGAAAGAAATCGGGAGAGAGGGAGAGGTCGATGAAACTCACGCTGTCCTCGTCCCGTTGCTCCGCG
The DNA here is from genome assembly GCA_007123695.1 of Verrucomicrobiales bacterium. Taxonomy (GTDB): domain Bacteria; phylum Verrucomicrobiota; class Verrucomicrobiia; order Verrucomicrobiales; family DEV007; genus Arctic95D-9. The sequence continues at coordinate 14,784 of SLGN01000698.1, read as the reverse complement.
ACCGGCACCGGCAGGACCATTGCGAGGTCCTGCTCCGCTTCGAGGACCATGCTGTAGATCACGACTTGGTTTCCCCGAGCCCCCATGCGGCAGAAGATCGAGGTTTCGGCGACGTGTTTTACCGGGCCGGAGAAACAGCACATGAGACGAATGTAGCAAAAGAACCGTCCCCGTAAACCTCCCCTTCCCGCAACCTCACCTCATCAGCGGATTCGCCATCTTCTCCGGGCTCAGGAGATCGTCGAGGGTGTCTTGGTCGAGCCAGCCGCGCTCCAGGACCAGTTCGTAGACGCCGCGGCCGGTGGCGAGGGCCTCCTTGGCGATCGCGGCGGAGCGTTCGTAGCCGAGGACCGGGTTCAGCGCGGTGACGATGCCGATGGAATTCTTGACGTAGCCCTCGCACTTCTCCCGGTTCGCGGTGATGCCGTTGATGCAGCGGGCCGTGAGCACGATGGCGGCGTTCTTCAGCAGCATGAGGCTGCCGAGCAGATTGTGGGCGATGATGGGCTCGGCCATGTTGAGCTGGAACTCGCTGGACTCGGCGGCGAGGGAGACGGTGAGGTCGGATCCGATGATCTCGTAGCAGATCTGGTTGACGACCTCGGGCATCACGGGATTGACCTTTCCCGGCATGATCGAGGAGCCCGGCTGGAGCGGCGGCAGGTTGATCTCGTCGAGACCGCAGCGGGGTCCGGAAGAGGCCCAGCGGAGATCGTTGCAGATCTTGGAGAGCTGGATCGCGGTGACCTTGAGCGCGCTGCTCATCACCGCGAAGTCGGCGGCGTCCTGGGTCGCCTCGACGAGATCCTGGGCGAGGACGACGGGATGCCCGCTGATCTCGGCGAGCTTCGCGGTGCAAAGTTCGGCGTAGCCGGGGGGACTGTTCAGCCCGGTGCCGATGGCGGTCGCTCCCATGTTGACCTCGAGCAGATCGGCGGCGGCGCGTTCGAGCCGCCGGATGCCGTCGCCGATCATGGTGGCGTAGGCCGAGAACTCCTGTCCGAGGGTCATGGGAACGGCGTCCTGGTTCTCGGTGCGCCCCATCTTGAGGACGTCAGCGAACTCGGCGGCCTTTTCCCGGAAGGCTTTTTTGAGCACGCCGAGGGCCGAGACGGTCTCGTGCGTCGAGGAGACCACCGCAAGCTTCACTGCGGTGGGGTAGACGTCGTTGGTCGATTGGGAGCGGTTGACGTGGTCGTTGGGATGGCAGTGCTCGTATTCGCCCTTGCGGTGTCCGAGCAGCTCGAGGGCGAGATTGGCGACGACCTCGTTGGCGTTCATGTTCGACGAGGTGCCGGCCCCGCCCTGGACCATGTCGACGACGAACTGCTCGTGCATCTCGCCCGCGAGAATGCGGTCGCAGGCCTGGCCGATGGCGGAGGCGACGTCGGGATCGAGCACGCCGAGCTCGGCGTTGGCCTCGGCGGCGGCCTTCTTGACTTGGGCGAAGGCGTTGACGAGATGCTGGAAGTGCGAGAGCCGGATGCCGGAGAAGGGGAAGTTCTCCACCGCCCGCATCGTCTGGATGCCGTAGTAGTGCGCATTGGAGACCTCGCGGGAGCCGAGCGAATCGCTTTCGCGGCGGTAGCCGGCCACGGGCGAGCGGCGGCGCTCGCTTTCGATCAGCATCGCGGTGGTGTCGCGGAGGCGCTGGCTGATGCGCCGCGCGGCGTGGGCGGCGATGCGGTAGAAGGCTTCGGGGCAGTCCCGGTGGAAGGACTCGACCCCTTCCCGCGGCACGGCCCAGATTTCGGTGTCCTCGAGGGCCTGGCCGGAGACGCTGTGGTCGAGTTCGTCGATGAAGAGGGTCTCGCCGATGACCGCGCCCTCGGTGAGGCGGGCGATGGTAACGCTGCGCCCCGCAAGACCGCGCTGCAGGCCGATCCGCCCCTTGAGCACGATTCCGAAGAAGCGGCGCGGCGCGGATTCGTGGAAGAGGAAATCGCCGGTGTCGTAGTGGCGGCGCGACCCGAGCGCGACGAAGCGGTCGAGATCGACGACGGACACGCCCATGTCGTCGGCGACGCGGGCGACGAGTTCGGGTGTGATTTCCAGAGGCATGCCGGGATCGTGGGATCGCTGTCGAGGCCTAGCCGAGGGTGGCGGCGAGCTGGCGGGCGAGGTCGGCGAAGGCCGCCGAGACGGAGCTTTCGGCCGGGTCGACAGTGGCGATGGGCTCGCCGCGGTCGGCCCGGTCGCGGGTGGCGATGTCGATGGGGATCTGCGCCAGCAGCGGCACCCCGAGGCGCTCGGCCTCGGCCGCCCCGCCGCCCTCGCCGAAGATGAAGTATTTCTTGCCCATGTCGCATTCGAACCAGGCCATGTTCTCGACCACCCCCGAGACCGGCACGTTGACCTTGCGGAACATGGCGACGGCCTTGCGGGCGTCGATCAGGGCGACCTCCTGAGGTGTCGTGACGACGACGCTGCCGTCGACGGCCACGGTCTGGACGATGGTCAACTGGATGTCGCCGGTGCCGGGAGGAAGGTCGAGCACGAGGTAGTCGAGCTCGCCCCAGAGGCACTGGCGGAGGAATTGCTGGGTGTAGCGCGTCGCAAGCGGGCCGCGCACGATCACCGGCGAGTCCTCGCCGAGGAGGAAGCCCATCGAGATCGCCTTGATGCCGTGCGCCTCGATCGGGATGATTTCGTTTTTGTCGGTGGCCATGGGCTGGCGGTCGGTGGCGCCGAGCATCAGGGCGATGCTGGGGCCGTAGAGATCGCAGTCGCAGAGGCCGACGCGGGCGCCGGTGCGGCTCAGGGCGATGGCGAGGTTCGTCGAGACGGTCGATTTCCCGACGCCGCCCTTGCCGCTCGCCACCGCGATGATCTTGCGGACCCCGGGGATGGACGACTGCCCTGCGGCCGGATTGCTGGAGGCGACGGGGTCGGGCGGGTCCTTGAGGTCGAAGTCGATCCGCACCTTCCCGATGCCCTCCAGGGCGCCGAGTGCCGACTCGATGCCCTCGTGGATCGCACGCGGCACCGCCGGATCCCGGGTCGCGAGACTGACGAAGACCGAGACGTCGCCGCCGTCCACCTCGATGCGCTTGACGATGCCGAAGGAGAGAATGTCGCGGCTGAAGCCCGGGTAGGGCACTTTGCGGAGGGTTTCGCGGATGGTTTCTTCGTTGATCATGGAAAGGCTGCGTTGAAAGGTTCCGATACGCCGTTACGGCGGGAAGTCCAGCGGGGAGGCAAAAGGAAAAGAGCGAGACGCGAAAGGCAAAGGCCGACAGAAAATGGGCGAAGCGACCAACCTGATGAAGCGGGCTGCCGAGAGCCTCTTTCCTGCCGACGCGGGAGAGCAGGCCGCCTTTCTCGCGGCCTTGACCGATTCGCCGGCGAAAGGCGGCGCCGTGCTCTGGACCGTGCCGCCGCGACCCGGCGAGCTCGAGACCGAGCCGCGTGCGGAGCTGCCCCCCTGGCTGCCGGAGTCCGTCGAGCTGCTGCGCCCCGGGACCAAGGCCGGGCGCTCGTCCGCCTACGCCCGCGGCGAGATCTACCCGCTCGACTTCGCCTCGGTCGCGACCGGGTCGGCGATGCTCGCGGCGCGTCCGCCGCGTCCACCCCGCGTCCTCGACCTCTGCGCCGCGCCCGGAGGCAAGTCCATACTCGCCTCGGTCCTGCTGCGCCCCGAGCTGATCCTCGCGAACGAGGTCGAGGGCAAACGGCTCGGACCGCTGCGCCACAATCTCGCACGGTGCCGCGTTCGCAACGCTTTCACCCAGCGGCTCGACGCCGAGGCCCTCGCCGCGCTGGCGCCCGCCGCCTTCGATCTCTGCCTCGTCGACGCCCCCTGCTCGGGCCAATCGCTGCTCGCCAAGGGGATTCCCAATCCCGGCTGCTTCCATCCCGCGACGGTGAAGGGGAACGCCCGTCGCCAGGCCCGCATCCTCGCGGCGGCGGCGGACGCGGTCGCTCCGGGCGGCGCGCTGCTCTACACCACCTGCACCTTCAGCCTGCGCGAGAACGAGGGGGCGGTGGAGCGCTTTCTCTCGCGGCGGCCCGATTTCACCGCCCTGGAAGTGCCCCACCTCGAGGAGTTCCGATCGCCCCTGGGGAACCATCCCGGCTACCGAATCTACCCTCACCGCAGTCCCGGCGCCGGAGGATTCGCAGCGCTGCTGCGGCGTGCGGGGAACGCCCTCGTCGGGGATCGCGGCGGGCTACCCGATGCTTTGCTCGTCTTCCCGGTCGTTCCAGGATCGCCGCCCGTCACGGCTGCATGACGGTGCGCCACCGTCGCGTGCCGGTCTCCGTCCGCGTTCGCCGCGCAATCTCCTACCCGTGGCCGGCCGCCACCGCCGCAAGATAGACAGTCCAGAGGAAGCCGATGGTCGAGGGGCCGAAGCTGTCGCTCATCTTGTTGGCAAGCACGTAGACGACCGCCGACATGTAGCAGCCGAGGATCCTCGCGTCGGTCGCGTCGCCTCCGCACCGCAGCATCCGCACTGTCCAACGGCCCGCCCGCGCGAGGATGACGAGGCAGAGCACCGCGATCGCCAGCGCCCCGAAGAGGCCGATTCCCTTGAAGTAGCCGATCACGAGGTTGTGCGAATGCGGGTAGCCCATCAGCACTTTTCCCGCCCCGGCGCCGACGAGCCAATGTTCGGCGCGGCGCGGGAGAAGTTCACTGAGTCGCACCCGAACTACCGCACCCTTCAAAGCGAAGGTCGCGGGCCACGAGACCGAACTGAGCGAGCTGGCCCGCAGCGTCAAGACCTCCGTCACCGCGATCTCCGAGCCGATGCTCCCCTACAAAAAGGCGAAGCCCAGCCTGATGCTGCACCTCGCCGCCGGGGGCTTCGGAGGGGCCGCCCTCGTCGGCGCGATGGGCGTCTTCGCGGTGCTTTCGGGCATCCCCGTCTCCAGCGGACGCCAGCTCGAGGCTCGCCTCGGCCTGCCCGTGATCGCCGACTGGTCCGATTCGAAGAAGAAGCAACGGCCCGTGAAGCCTCCCGCCCTGATGCAGTATCTCGGGGGCTACCGGCACCGGGCCATTCTCATCACCGCGCCCGAGCCCAAGCTCGCGGCCGGGGGGGGGGGGCGCACGCCGGATCGCCCTCGCCGCCGCCGAGAACGGACGGCGTACCCTGCTTGTCTCGGTGCGGCCCGGCAGCAACCAGGGGCAGATCCTGACGGGCGAGCATCCCGACCTTTTCCTGCTCGATCTCGATCCCTGCCACATCCGCGACCGCGAGCGCTTCGTCGAGGGGCGGGAGCAAATGAAAGAGAGCTTCGACAACATCTTCATCGAGGCAGTCGAGAGCGACGATCCCGAGATCGTGCGGCTTTTGTCCTCCCTCACCGACCAGGGCGTCGTCGTCGTGGGCAAGGGACGCTCGAGGAAGCAGGAGGTCGAGGAGCGCGTCGCCCGGCTTTCCCGCGTCGGCGCCCCACCTGTGGCGCTGATCCTAGTCGGCGGAAAATTGGCCCCATCCCCCGGAGCGGCGGCTGCCTGGGCGGGGTCACACGCCGAGGAGCCAGCGCGCCACCGAGAAGTAGATCATCACCCCCGAGATGTCGGCGAGGGAGGTGATGAGCGGGGCGCTGGCGGTGGCGGGATCGAGCTTCAGCCGAGTCAGCAGGAAGGGCAGCGACATGCCGATGAGGCTGCCGGCCAGCACCGTGGTGACCATCGTCAGCGACACGACCACGGCGATATCGGGACCGGCGCGGAAGGCCCCGATGAAGGCCACGCCCGCACCCATGCAGAGGCCGAGGACGAGGGCCACGCCGACTTCGCGCCTCAGCAGCCGGAACCAGTCGCGCATGCGCACGTCGCCGGTGGCGAGGGCGCGCACCATCAGGGTGGCGGACTGCGAGCCCGCGTTGCCGCCGCTGTCGATCAGCAGGGGCAGGAAGAAAACCAGCGACACCGCCGCGGCGATCGTGTCCTCGAAGTAGGCGATGCCCGCCCCCGAGAAAATGTTCATGAAGACGAGGACCATCAGCCAGGGCAGCCGCTTGGCGATGAGCTGAGGCAGCGAGGCCGACCGCAGGGGCGTGTGGATCAGGCCCGCCGCTCCGCCGAGGCGGTGGAAGTCCTCGGTGCTGGCTTCCTCGGCGACGTCGTGGAGGTCGTCGTGGGTGACGATGCCGACCATGAGCCCGTTTCGGTCGAGCACGGGCAGGGCGATGAGGTCGAGCTGCTGGAGCAGGTTCACCGCCTCCTCGGCCGACTGGCGCGCCCGCACGGTCATCACGTCGGGGTTCATCAGCTCGGCCACCGGCTGGTCGCCGGGCGCGAGGACGAGATCCTTGAGCGTCACGACGCCCTGGATGCGCCGGTCGCCGTCGAGGACGTAGGAATAGTAGATCGTCTCCGCGCCCGAGGCGGTGCGGCGCAGATGGGCGAGCGCCCCGCGGGCGGTGCTGTCGGCCGGCAGGCTGACGAAATCGGAGGTCATCACCGCGCCGACGGTGCCCTCGGGATAGCCCTTGAGGCGCTCGATGTCGGCGCGCTCCTCGGGTTTCAGCTGCGCCAGCGCGGCGTCGCGCCGGTCTTCGGGCAGCTCTTCGACAAGGTCGGCACGCTCGTCGTGGGAGAGATCTTCGAGCAAGCCGACAAGCTCGCGGTCGGGCATGCGCGCGGCGAGATCGACCTGCACCTCGTCGGGCAGGTAGCTGAAGATGTCGATTCGCTTCTCGCGGTCGATTTTTTCAAGCAGCCGGGCGACTTCCTCGACCGGTTCGGGCGCGAGGCCCTCGGCGATGACCGAAGGGTGCCCGCGCTCGAAGGCCACGGCGAGGGCGCCGACTCGGTTCTTCGCGATGAGCCTCTGGATCGATTCTGCGGTGACGGTCTTCTTCATGCCGTGGGGCGGGGTGCCGCGTCGGAGTCGGGCGCGCCGGGTCCGGGCCGCGTGGCGCGTCTCGTTGGGTCTACTCGGAAAGCCGCAGCCCCATCACCCACGCCGGGCTCTTGCCGCAGGCGAGGGTCTGGATGCGCTCGAGGCGGCCGGTCTCGGGATCGCGCCGGTAGAGGGCCAGCATGTCTTCGCCCTGGCCCGCCGCAACGAGAAAGCGGCCGCCGGGGAGGATGTCGAAGGAGCGGGGAGTCTTCGCCGTGGCGACGCGCTCGAGCGCTTCGAGGCGGCCGGTCGCCGGATCGATGGAGAAGGAGGCGATGCTGTCGTGCCCTCGGTTCGACGCATAGACGAAACGGCCGTCTTCGCTGATTTTGATCTCGGCGCAGCTCCCCGTCGAGGGGTCCCAGTCCTCGGGATGGGTGGAGAGCGTCTGCTGCTTCGAGAGCAGGCCGGTGGCCTCGTCGTAGTGGCAGAAGGTCACGCTCTTTCCCTGCTCGTTGACGACGTAGGCCCAGCGGCCGCCGGGATGGAACTTGATGTGGCGGGGGCCCGCTCCCTTTTCCCCCGGCATCGTCGGCGGGTCGTTCAGCTCGAGGTCGCCCGTCGCCGCGTCGAAGCGGAATTGATCGACGCAGTTCAGGTCCATGGGGTGCGGGCAGAAGGCGAAGCGGTTCTGCGGATCGGTGCGGATACAATGGGCCTTCGGGCCGATGTCGAGGACGCAGACGGGCTCGCTGGCGACCTCGCCGCCGTCGTCGATGCGGCTGACGCTCACGAGGCCTTCGCCGTAGTAGGCGGCGAGCAGCCACTTGCCCGTCGCGTCGGGGTGGACGTAGGCGGGATTGCCCGCTGCGGCGATGTAGGAAAGCGGTTCCGGCAGGCCCGTGGCGGGATCGACGGCGAGCGTCGCGAATTTTTTCTCGCTGCGCACCGCCGCGTAGATCTTGCTGCCGTCGGCGCTCAGGGCGAGGGATCCGGGAGAGCCCTCAAGCAGCACGTCGCCGCGCCGCGAGAGTTCGCCCGCCTCTTCGTCGAGGGCGAAGACGGCGATGCGCTTGTGCCCGCTCTCGGACACGAAGACGACCGTTTCCCCGGCCGTGGTGAAACCGTAGAGCAAGAACAGGACAATGGACAGGAGCGATGCGGGGGCTTTCATGTTCATCGCGCAGACTAGGCCGAATCCCCTGCGGAGTCTCGCGAAAATTCACCGCCCCACCGCCCCCCGACCCGACGCCAAGCCGCACTGGCAAGGCCGGGCAAAGGACGCTACCTTCGCCCTTCCCCGCCGCCATGCTCGATCCCGCCGCCCGACTCCAGGAATTTCCCTCGCTCGAGGGAATCGCCTACCTCAACACTGCCGCCGAGAGCATCCCTCCGCGCTGCGTCGGCGAGGCTCTCGGGCAATACTGGCGCGACAAGCTGCTCGGCATGGACGGGCGCGAACCCCATTTCGCGGCGGTGGAGTCCTGCCGCGCCGTCTCCGCACGGATGCTCGGGCTCGCCGACGACGAAGTCTCCTTCTGCTCTTGCAGCTCCGAGGCCTACAACCTGCTCGCCGGCGCGCTCGATCTCGGGCGCGACGACGAGGTGGTCGTCAGCGACCTCGACTTCCCCGCCGGCACGACCCCCTGGCTGCGCTCCGTCCGACCGCCCCGCCTCCGTCTCTGGAAGTCGCGGAGCGACGGCGCCCTCGCCACCGCCGATCTCGAGCCTCTCCTCGGCGAACGGACCCGTCTCGTGCAAGTCTCCCTGATAAGCTTCTACAACGGTTTCCGCCTCGACTGGCCCGCGCTGCGCGAGACCGTGCGCCGCCTCGCCCCGCAGGCGGTCCTCGCCGTCGACGTCACCCAGGCCCTCGGGCGGGTCGAACTCGACTGCGCCGACGCCGACCTCCTCGTCTCCAGCACGCACAAATGGACCCTCGGGATCCACGGCGGCTGCATCGTCGGCATTCCCCGGGCCGGGGCGGAACGGCTCACGACGCGGGCGGGCGGATGGTTCCACCTCGAAAACGCCTTCGACGCCGACCGCTTCGAGCGTGCCGCGTCGAAGGAGGGGGCGGCCAGCTACTCGGTGGGCATGCCCGGCTTCGCCGCCCTCTACGCCCTCGACGCGGCGCTCCGCTACATCGAGGGCATCGGCGTCGCGGCGATCTCGCGCCATGCCGACCCGCTCGTCGCCGCCGCCCACGACGGGATCGCCTCCCTGGGCCTCGCGCCCCTCGCCCCGCGCCCGGCCCGCCCCACCGGCATCGTTTCCTTCACGCACCCCGATGCCGACCGCATCCACGCCACCCTGCTGCGCGAAAACATCCACGTCATGCACCACGCCGGCCGGATCCGCATCGCCCTGCACGGCTACAACACCGCCGCAGACGTCGACCGCCTCCTCGCCGCGCTGCGGTCCCTCGTGTGAAACCCGCCGCCCCGATGGAAACGCTCTCCACCAAGGCCGAACTGTCCGCGTGGCTCGCGCAGGGCAGCGCCGGGCCCCGCGTGCTCGTCCCCACCATGGGCGCCCTCCACCGCGGGCATGCCAGCCTGCTCGACATCGCCGCCGCCGAGGCCGGTCGCATCGGCGGAGAAGTCGTCGCGACCCTTTTCGTCAACCCGATCCAGTTCGGGCCGAACGAGGACTACGACGCCTACCCCCGCCCCCTCGCCGACGATCTCGAAACCTGCCGGGCCTGCGGAGTCGCGGCCGTCTTCGCGCCCCCGGCGGACGAGATCTACGCCCCCGACCGTTCGGTCTCAGTAACCGAGTCGAGTCTCTCCCGCCGACTTTGCGGAGCGAGCCGACCCGGCCACTTCGACGGCGTTTGCACCGTTGTGGCCAAACTCTTCCACCTCCTCTCCCCCGCCGCCGCCGTCTTCGGAGAAAAGGACTACCAGCAGCTCGCCGTGATCCGCAGGCTCGTGCGCGACCTCGATTTCCCCGTCCGCATCCTCGCCGGTCCGACCGTTCGGGAGCAGGACGGGCTCGCCCTGAGTTCGCGCAACGCCTACCTACGCCCCGAAGAGCGTGCCCAGGCCCCGATTCTGAACGAGGCCTTGCGGGCGGCGGCGCGCGCCTACCGCCGAGCTGGAGGCTGCGGGGATGCGGGTGCCGCGGCTGCGCAGTTTGGCAAAGTCTTCGCCCGCGCCACGCTCGCGCGGCTCGACTATTTCGAAACCGTCCACGCCGACACCCTCGAGCCGCTCGGCTCCGGCTCGGAAGGCCACGCCCGCTTTCTCGCGGCGGCCTTTTTCGGCGCGACGCGGCTCATCGACAACGTCGGCGAGGAAGGCTGATCAGGCGCATCGGCGCGTCTTCGCAAAAAATCCCGCTAATTTTCCGGGTTGGCACGGTGGGTGCTATGGACCTGCCCATGCATGTGAGCAAGGGCTTCGTATTGAGCCGCTTGTGAAACAGCTCCCAAAAACCGATGAGAGACACACCCAAACGCAGCATGACATGGTGGGCGGTCCTTCTGGCCCTGCCCCTCTTCTTCGGAACCGCGATCTCCCAGGATGACGCGGCTCCCGCCACCGAAGCAGCCGTCGAGGCCGAAGCCGAAGAGGGCCCGATCGACGAATACCTCGAACTTCTCGAGGAATACGGCGCCGAATACGCTCCCGCCTTCGACTTCTTCGCCACCTCGATGCTCTGGACGGTCATCGCCGCCGCGATGGTCTTCATCATGCACCTTGGCTTCGCCACTCTCGAGGCGGGTCTGACCCAGTCGAAGAACACCGTCAACATCCTCTTCAAGAACGTCTGGATCATCAGCATCGGCCTGCTCACCTACGCCGCAATGGGCTTCAACACCCACTACCCCGGCGGGCACGAGGACTGGAACGGCTGGATCAAGTTCGGCGGCCCCATCGGCGACCTCAACGGGCCCGACGACGACGGTGTGCTCGGCCAGTCTTGGGGCTACGCCGGCCTCGACCTCGCCATGACCGGCTTCGGCGACTTCATCTTCCAGGCGATGTTCGCCGCGACCGCCGCCACCATCGTCTCGGGTGCGGTCGCCGAGCGCATCAAGCTCACCAGCTTCATGGTCTTCTCCCTCATCCTCGTGGCGGTGGGCTATACCGTGGCTGGCTCGTGGCACTGGGGAGAGGGCTTCCTCAACCGCCTCAGCGACGGCGATCTGCCCTTCTACGACTTCGCCGGATCGACCGTCGTCCACGGCTTCGGCGGCGCCGCCGCGCTCGCCTGCGTCATCATCCTCGGTCCCCGCCGGGGCAAATACACCAAGGACGGCATCAAACCGATCGTCGGCCACAGCCTGCCTCTCGCCGCCATCGGAGTCCTTCTGCTGTGGTTCGGCTGGTTCGGCTTCAACGGCGGTTCGGTCCTCTCCGCCGACCCCGGACCTCTCGGACTCGTCTTCACCACCACCGCGCTCGCCGCCGCCGCCGGCGCGGTCGCCTCCATCGCCGTCTCCGCGATCCTGCTCAAAAAGCCCGACCTTTCCATGGCTCTCAACGGCATCCTTGCCGGCCTCGTCAGCATCACCGCCGGCGCCGATGCGGTCGGCCCTTGGCAAGCTGTGCTCATGGGCACGGTCGGTGGCGTCATCGTCGTCTTCGCGATTCTCTTCTTCGACAAGATCAAGATCGACGACCCCGTCGGCGCCATCTCCGTCCACGGCGTCTGCGGCATTTGGGGCACCCTCGCGGTGGGGCTTCCCTTCCTCAACGGAGGCAACGAGGAAATCTCGTTCGTTTCCCAGGTCATCGGCGTCGTCGCAGTCTACGCTTTCGCCTTTGTCTTCTCCTTCGTTCTCTTCTACGCGATCAAGCTGATCATGGGCGTGCGCGTCAGCGAGGAAGAGGAGCACGAGGGGCTGGATGTCGCCGAGCATGGCGCTCCCGCCTACCATATCGTCTGATCGGCCCGCAAGGAACCGGCCTAGTTTGGAAGGCGGCGGGGGAGACCCCGCCGCCTTTTTTGTGTCTCGGCAGCTTTCGCCCGCCCCGATCTTCGAACGGTTTTTTCGGACCTCCCGCCGGTGCACACCCGAGGGTAGAAGCACCTCGGGACGCAAAGAATCTTGGTGTGGAGCACCAGAGTTCGCCGGGCCGAGCGTGGAACGGGGAGTAACGCCGCGTGTTCGCAAGAAGGTCCGGGTCGCCTTCGACGAGCCCGAGGTCACCGGCGACGCCGGTCTCCTGCTGCTCATGCAGCTCCCCTCGGTAAGAACTTTCTTCCCGTCCCTTAAAAGGGTCGTCGGCGCGTGGATAATCCTTTTTCCTGCCGCATGTTCCGCCGCGCCGGGAAGCGCGGGCACCCCGTCATCGCTCCCATTTTTGCCCTGCCTTTCCCGCGCTCGGTTCAACGCTGCGCAAGCTCCGGCGGGATCTCCGCTCCGTCATGTTCGAAGCGGTAGCGGAGCCTGCCCCGGCGCCGAGCCGAGCTCGAGCGAGAGCAGGGCCGCAGGAATGGCCGCGAGGACGAGGGAAGCGAGAAGGATGGGCAGGAATCGGAGGGGGAGCGTCTTCATGGGATCGGGGCGACCGGGGAATAAAACCGACGGGCGATTGGATCAGATTCGCCGCCCGATGTCGAGCCTGATTTGGCCCTAACGCAACCCGCGTGCGGCCGCCGACTTCCGGATTCTCGCCTCTCCGGATCTTTGCCCCAACAACGTTCATCGTGCCGGGACAACAAGGGCGCTTCTGCGGCTCATCGCCCCAGACACGCATGACGAGATCCCGCCAGAGAAGTCGTGGGTGTTGAGCAGATTGTCCGCCAAATTCATACCTGTGGGTGCTGGTCGATCTGCGAGGGTTTCGGAGACGGCGAGATCGAGCCGAAGATCATTCCGTTTCTTCGGCACCCCCAGCAGCGCTGATCGACAACGCAGAAGGCGATGTGATAAAATAACCGATCCGAACCAAGGAGCATGCCGATTTCATGATTGGAATGGGAAATGTTCCAATAACTATCTTCCCGTCACTTAGAAGGGTCATCGGACAGGAAAGGCGGGCGGGAGGAAGCGCGAAAACGTCCTCGCCTCGCGGGGCGATCGGTGGCAGGGTTCCGACTGCTGTGAGTTTCCTCTTTCCGCTCTACTTCCTCGGTGCAGCCGCCCTTGCGGTGCCGATCCTGCTGCATCTGAGGCGGCGCCCTCCGAAGGAGCATCTGGAGTTCGGCTCGCTGATGTTCCTCGAGAAGACTCCGGAGCGGCTGGTGCGGCGGGCGCGGCTGGAGCGTCTGGTGCTGCTCGCGCTGCGATGCCTCGCCCTGCTGCTGCTGGCCTCGGCCTTTGCGCGGCCTTTTCTCGCATCGGTCGTACTGCCGACGGAGGAGGAGTCGCTGACCCGCGCGGTGATCCTCGTCGACCGCAGCGCCTCGATGCGCCGCGAGGGACTCTGGGACGCGGCCCGCGAAGCGGCCCTGGAGGCGGCAGGGGCCTACGGCGGCGGAGCCGAGGTGGCTCTGGCCCTGTTCGACGAGGGATTCGAGCTCGCCGCCGACCTGCCCGCCTTCGCCGGACTGGGCGCGGGGGCGAAGGCGGCGGCGGCGGGCCGGCTGCTGGCCGGGGCCGAGCCCTCGTGGCTCGGGACCGATCTGGGCGGAGCCATGGTCCAGGCGGCGGGACTGCTGCTCTCGGCCGACGCGGCCCGTCCCGCGAACCGCCGCGAGATCGTGGTGGTGGGCGACTTCCAGACCGGGGCGAAACGCGACCGGCTCGGCGAAAGCCCCTGGCCGCAGGAGGTGGCGGTGCGCAGCGTGCCGCTCGTCCCGGAGGAGCCGGGAAATCTCTCCCTCGCGCTCGCGGCGGCCCCGCCCCGCGGTCGCATCGACGAAGAGGAAGTCTACCGGGTCCGCATCGCCAATGCCGCCGATTCGCCGTCGAGCTCGGCGGCGCTGCTGTGGAAGGGCTTTCCCGAGACCCGCACCGAGATCCTCGTGGCGCCCGGCGCGGCCCGCATCGTCACCTCGCCGCCGCGGCCCGCCGGAGCGGAGCGCGGCACCCTGGTGGTCGAGGGCGACGCGCATCCCTTCGACAACGAGGTCCACGTGGCTCCGGTCCAGCCGCGACCCCTGCGGGTGCGCTACCTCGGCGCCGAAAGCGGGGCGGAACAGGCCGGTTCGCCGCTTTTCTACCTGCGCCGCGCGCTCCAGCCGACCCCGGCGCTCCATCCGGTGGTGACGGCGGCGGAGGGTGTCGAGGGCCTCGACCCGGCCGAGACCGAGGTCGTGGTGGCGGCCGAGACCTGGTCGACGGCAGAAGGCGAGGCGCTGCACCGGTTCGCCGGAGCGGGCGGCCTCGTCGTGGCGCTGCCCACGCCGGAGACGGAGAGCGCGGCCTTTGCGGCGCTCGTCGGCGAAACCGGCTGGACGCTGCGCGAGGCCGCCGTGCGCGACTTCGCGCTGCTCTCCGACCTCGATTTCGGGCATCCGGTGCTGGCGCCCTTCGCCCGCGCGCAGATCCGCGACTTCACCCGGATCCGCTTCTGGAGGCACCGCGAACTCGATTTCGGCGAAGACGGTGCGGCGGCGGACACCCGCGTGGTGGCCAGGTTCGACGGAAAGCATCCCGCCCTGCTGGAGCATCGCGTTGGCGAGGGTTCGGTCTTCGCCTTCCTCGCCGGCTGGCGACCGGAGGAGAGCCAACTGGCGCTGTCCTCGAAGTTCGTGCCGCTGCTCTACTCGCTGCTGGAGCACGCCGGCTACAGCATCCGCTCGGCCCCGAGCCTGCACGTCGGCGAAACCGACCACCCCGCCCCGGGGTTCTACGAAGAGCCGCTCGAAGACGGCGGAGTGCGCACCGTGGCGGTGAACCTCGATCCCGCCGAGGGGCGCACCGAGCCCTTCGATCCAGCGGTGGAGCTCCCCGCCCTCGGCATCCCCCTGGCCGAGGCGGCGGGCGCTCCCGAGGCGGGCGCCTCCGAGACGGGGGCGACCCAAACCCTGCGCGTCGAGAACGAGAAAAAGGAAGAGAAGCAGAAACTATGGAAATGGCTCGTCCTCG
>SLGN01000662.1 GCA_007123695.1 Verrucomicrobiales bacterium | reverse complement strand
GAAGCCTGGGTCCGGGCGGACCGGGCCCTGCGCCGCTGCTGCGCGGAGATCTCGCTGTCGGACCTCGTCGCGCCCGACCCTGCGGGCGAAGGCGCCGACTGGGTCATCTGAGCGTCGCGTCGCCGAAGACGATTGCCGGAAACGGCGGGGCTACGTAGAAGGGACGTGATTTCTTCGTATCGGCGGACGCCTTTCGCGGTATTCTTGTCGGTGGCAGTCGTATCGAAAGAGACCGACAGCCTTTTCCGCGAACCCGTCCTCCGCCTTTTGAGCTTCCGCCGCAGACTCCAGATCCTTCTCGTCCTGCTCGTCGGCGCGAGCTGCGGGCTCCTCGTTTTCCTGAGCCTGCGCAAGGCGAACCAGCTCACCTTCGGGCTGATCCAGGAAAAGGTGGTGACGCTGGTGGCGAGCACCGCCCCCCGGATCGACGGGGACAAGGTCTCGGCCCTCGTCGATCCCGATCAGGACGGTTCCGAACTCTACGAGGAGGTGGCCGCGCACCTGCGCGAGGTTCTCGCGGCGAACGACACCGGCGCCCTGCCGGTGCGCTTCCTCTACCTCATGCGCCCGCGACCCGACGGGAAATGGGAATACGTCGTCGATGCCGAGACCGACCCCGCGCATCGCTCGCCCCTCGGCGAGATCGTCGATTTCGACCCCGCCGCGACGAAGCCTTCGCTGGGAGGAATCCGCGTCGATGATCGCTTTGCCAAAGATTCCTACGGCACCTGGCTCTCCGCCTACGCGCCCGTCTTCGATGCCGAGGGCAAGGCGGTCGCGGTGCTCGGCGCCGACATCGCCTCCCAGCGCATCCAGTCCCTGCTGCGCAGCCTCCTCGTGGCGGATCTCCTCGCAATGCTCCTCGCCCTCGTCCTCGCGGCTCTTCTCGCGGCCTGGCTCTCGGCCCGGGTGACCCGTCCGCTCACCGAGCTGCAGGCCTTCGTCCGCGAGATCGGCCGGGGCGACCTCGGCAAGCGCCTGCGGCCCCAGCGCCGCGACGAGTTCGGCGAACTCGCCGAGGCCATCAACCAGATGGCCGAGGGCCTCGAAGAGCGCGAGTCCCTCAAGGGCGCGCTCGTCCACTACGTGCGCTCGCAAGCCGGCGACTCGAAGCTCGGAGCCGCCGCCGAGGGCGACGAAGAAGCGGCCGAGCGCCGCGTCAGCGTGCTCGTGGCCGAGCTGCGCGGGTTCGGCCAGCTCTCCTCGCGCCTTGGCGGAGAGCGGGTCTTCGCCCTGCTCAACGAATATTTTTCCACGATGATCGACATCGTGCTGCGGCACCGCGGCTCTTTGGAAAAATCGTCCGACGAGAGCGTCATCGCCGTCTTCGGAGCGGCCCGCGACGAACCCCATCAGGAACGTCTCGCCATCCAGACGGCGCTCGCGATGCAGGACGCCCTCGCCCGT
Source organism: Verrucomicrobiales bacterium (assembly GCA_007123695.1). Classification (GTDB taxonomy): domain Bacteria; phylum Verrucomicrobiota; class Verrucomicrobiia; order Verrucomicrobiales; family DEV007; genus Arctic95D-9. The sequence goes on along the minus strand of SLGN01000662.1, from coordinate 3,419 downwards.
CTCCTGCGCGCGTGGAAGGTCGAGACGAACGTCCCCATCTTTCTCGAAATCGGCATCCACACCGACCTCGTCCCCGTGCGCAAGGCAGGCGGCGGCGAATCCCCCGACTTCGACTCGGTGCGGGCCGTGGTCGGGGCGGCCTCGCGGGTGCGCGAGGCCGGGCGGCGCACCAAGAACAGCCTCACCGTCTCCGCCGCGACCGCCGCGAGCGTCGAGCACACCTTCCCCTTCACGAAGGTGTCCGACGAATCCGCCGAGATGGACGTATTCCGCGTCGAGATGCCGCGTCCCACCCGCGCCTGATCCGGGAGATGCCGAAGGGGGCCGGGGCACATCTGAGCGGCAAGGCGGGGAAGCACGGCGGCGTTTGGAATCCGCCCCCACTTCGCCATGATCCGTTGACTCCATCGACATTCGCGCCGATGGAACAATTCGAACCCATCGGCCCCATCGCCTCCGGCAACTGCCTTTCTTCCCCATGATCGAGCAAATCTTGAGAGGTCTCGCCGGAACCGCCGCGCTGATCGGCGTCTGCGTCTTTCTCAGCCGGAACCGCCACGCCATTCCCTGGCGGCTCGTCGGCGGCGGGCTGATGCTCCAGGGCCTCCTCGCCTTCCTCATTCTCGCGACTCCCTTCAGCGGACTCGTCGGCGCGGTGTCCGAAGTCTTCGTCGGCGTCCTCGGCTTCAGCGACGCCGGGGCCCGCTTCATGTTCGGCGAGCTCGTCGATGCCTCGCGCTTCGGCTTCGCCTTCAAGGTACTGCCCACCATCCTTTTCGTCTCGGCCCTGACCTCGGCGCTCTACTTCCTCGGCGTGCTGCAATGGGTCGTGTTCGGATTCGCCTGGCTCATGACCCGGCTCATGCGGCTCTCGGGGGCGGAAAGCCTCGCCGCCGCCGCAAACGTCTTCGTCGGGCAGACCGAAGCGCCGCTCGTCGTGAAGCCCTACCTCGGTGGCATGACCCGGTCCGAACTCATGGCCCTGATGACCGGCGGCATGGCCACCATCGCCGGCAGCGTCTTCGGCCTCTACGTCGCCACCCTCGGCGGCGGCGATCCCGCCGTCGAGGCTGCGGTGGCCAAGCAGCTCCTCACCGCCTCGGTCATGAACGCGCCCGCCGCGCTCTACCTCGCCAAAATTCTCGTGCCCGAGAGCGAAACCATCCGCGAGGATCTCTTCGTGCCCCGCGAACGCCAGGGGCGCAACCTGCTCGACGCCCTCGCCGGGGGCACCAGCGAGGGCCTGCGGCTGGCCCTCAACGTCGCCGCGATCCTCATCGTCTTCGTCGCCGTCATCGCACTGCTCAACTCCGCGCTCGGCTGGATCGGCGGCCTCGGCGGCGAAAGCGGATGGCTCAACGCCGCCGTCGCCAAGGCCAGCGGCGGCGTCTTCGGAACGCTCTCGATGGAGGCGATGCTCGGCTTCCTTTTTGCCCCAGTCGCCGCGGCGGTGGGGGCGGAATGGGGCGATCTGCTGCGCTTCGGACAACTGCTCGGAACCAAGGCCGTCTCGAACGAGTTCGTCGCCTACCTCGAACTCGGGACGATGAAGGAGGCCGCAAACCTTTCCCCCCGCAGCGTCTTCCTCGCCACCTTCGCCCTCTGCGGCTTCGCCAATTTCAGCTCCATCGGAATCCAGATCGGCGGCATCGGCGCCCTCGCCCCCGAGCGTCGCGGCGACCTCGCCGAGATCGGGCTGCTCGCGCTCGTCGGCGGCACCGTCGCCAGCCTCATCACCGCTTCCATCGCGGGGATGTTCTACGGACTAGCCTAACGTCGGATCCTTCACCTCCAGAACTCCGCCGACCATCTCCAGCAGCCGCTCGATGCGCACCGGCTTGCCGAGGACTCCCTTCACCCTCACATCCCGTAGGAGCGCTTCCGGCGGTTTCTGATCGTCCTTCTCCCGGACGAACACAACCCCCGGAGCGACAAGCCGTGGGCCACGCTCCGCAGCGTAGGCCTTCGAAACCAGCTCGTACAGGGTGGGACCGGAAAGCTCGCCGAAGCGCAGAGCGAAAAGGAACAGCGAATAGCGGCGCTGGAGCGCCAACTCGAACGCCCGCAGGGGATCGCTCGTGGAGAAGACCTTCGCCCCCGTGAACTGTTCCAGCGTTTCGCGGAAGAGGCGCACCGTCGATGCGGTCGGATGGGCCACCAATACGGAGACCGGCCCCTCGCCATCCGCCCCCCCGACGACCGGTTCGCCGACGGTCGGAGCGGTCTCCGCCGCATCCTCCATCGTCTCCGCAGCCGCAGCCGCAGCCCCAGTCTCCATCGTCTCCCCAGTAGCCTGAGACGGTGCCGAGGAGGGTTGCCCAGACGGAAAATGTTCTGAATCCTCCATAGGCGCCGGGACCTCGACCACCTCCGCAGAGGCGGCTTCTGTTGCCGCCGCCCCTTCTTCCGGGGGGCGGATTTCGGCGAGAGGGGACGTCGGCTTCCCTTGGGAAGGCTTTCGCAGGGTCTTCCACTTTCGTTCCGGATTGGCAGGCATGTCGCTTGGTAATGGCGCCGAGGAAACCGATCCGTCCCGGCAGCAGCAACCATAGCCCGAAAAAAACCGCTTTGGAACCCCCCGCTTCACCCTGCGTCCCGACGGCAGAATGAAACAACGCAATAGATCCCAGGTTAATATTTTAATTTCGTCGGAATCCAACCTCAACCGACCCCGATGCGAATTCCTGCTTCCGGGCAATCGGCCTACCACTGCGAATGACCTCAACGATCTATGAATAAAAACTAGGCTTTCTATTTACTAGTTACAGATTCGGAGAAGAACCGACTCTGGATCGAATTTGCGCTTCCGACCATCTCGTTTACCATGTTGTCGAGTTCGGTGCGACTCCCCGAATGATGCGCCCGGGGGTGTTTGTCGCGGCGACTGAAGCAATGGGCTCGGAGACCGAAAGATCAGCTTGGTGGGTTTGGACCTCTCTTGGAGCGGGTTTGGTCGCGCTAGCCCTTTTCCTCTTCGGCTTCGCAATGCACTGGTCGGACCCGAGCTCCGACCCAAGATCGGGCGGAACAGGGCCTTCGACTTGGCCTCCTCCGGCGGCGGAGATGGAATTCGCCGAATTCGACCCCGCCAATCCGCTGCTGGTGAGGCTGCCCTCGCGTCCAGATCTCGGACCGATTTCCGTGGAGCGCTTCGACAGCCAAGGAAATCCGACCGGCACCCTCCTGAGCCAAGGCACCCAAGTCATGATCCCCGACCCCGAACGACCGGGCGAGAGGATCTACTTTCGAGTTCCATGAGTCGCCAAGACCAAATGGTCCGCCTTAACATTAACAATGAAAACCATGCTTTTTGTTTTTAAGAGAAGATTCGGAAAGAAACCAACTCCGGATCGAATTTCGCTTCCGACCGTCTCGTTTATCATTTTATCGGATTCGCTCGGGCGTCTCGGGCGTCTCGG
>SLGN01000351.1 GCA_007123695.1 Verrucomicrobiales bacterium | reverse complement strand
TTCCTGCCGCGCGGCCCTCTCCGAACTCGGCCAGGATCTCGAGGACGTCGTCCAGGAAGCCCCCGATCTCGGTCTCGGCAACGGGGGGCTCGGCCGTCTCGCGGCCTGCTTCATGGACTCCCTCGCCACCCTCGACTACCCGGCGGTGGGCTACGGAATCAACTACGAGTTCGGCCTTTTCCGGCAGAGTTTCGTCGACGGACAGCAGCACGAGGAGCCCGACGAATGGAGGCGCTTCGGGAGTCCCTGGCTCATCTGCCGCCCCGAATATTCCGTCGAGGTCCCCCTCTACGGTCGCGTCGAATCGCAGTTCGACGAAGTCGGCCAGGGCCGTCCCGTCTGGGTCGGGACCCGCTCCATCCTCGGGGTGCCCTGGGACCTCGCCGTGATCGGATACGGCGGCAAGTCGGTCAACTACCTGCGGCTCTGGGAAAGCAAGGCGTCGCGCGACTTCGACCTCGACGTCTTCAACCGCGGCGGCTATGTCGAGGCAGTTCGCGAAAAGGCGCTCAGCGAGACGGTCTCCAAGGTTCTCTATCCGAACGACTCCACCGAGGTGGGCAAGGAACTCCGCCTCGTGCAGCAGTATTTCTTCGTCTGCTGCTCCCTGCGCGACATCCTGCGCCGCCATCGACTCTACAACGAGAGCTGGGACGACCTCCCCGAAAAGGCCGCGATCCAGCTCAACGACACCCATCCCGCCATTGCCGTCCCCGAGTTGATGCGGCTGCTCCTCGACGAAGAAGCTCTCGAATGGGACCATGCTTGGAAAATTTGCCGAGCCACCCTCGCCTACACCAACCACACCCTCCTCCCCGAAGCTCTCGAGAAGTGGAGCGTCCCCTTGTTCGAGAAGGTGCTGCCGCGGCACCTCCAGATCATCTACGAAATCAACCGGCGCTTCCTCGAGGAAGAGGTCGCGAAGAAGTGGCCCGGCGACGTCGGCAAGCTCGCCGAGCTTTCCATCATCGACGAGGGGTCGCCCAAAATGGTGCGAATGGCCCACCTCGCCGTCGTCGGCAGCAGCGCGACCAACGGGGTCGCGGCCCTGCACACCGACCTCCTCAAGAAGAATCTCTTCCGGAGCTTCCACGAACTCTACCCCGGACGCATCCGCAACAAGACCAATGGGATCACTCCGCGTCGCTGGCTCAAGGCCTGCAACGAGGGGCTTTCCGCGCTCATCGACCGAACCATCGGTCCCGACTGGCCCGCCGACCTCGACCGCCTCCGCGAACTTGAGCGGCATGCCGACGATCCATCATTCCAGAGCGAATTCATGGCGGTGAAGCGTGCCAACAAAGAGCGCCTCGCCCGCACCATCGCCGACTGCTGCGGCGTGCAGGTGGACCCCGACGCTATCTTCGACGTCCAGATCAAGCGCCTCCACGAATACAAGCGGCAGCATCTCAACCTGCTCAACATCCTCACCCAATACCGCCGCCTCCTGCAGAATCCCGACCTCGACCTGGTGCCACGCGTCTACGTTTTCGGTGCCAAGGCCGCGCCCGGATACCAGATCGCCAAGCAGATCGTCCACGCCATCAACGCCGTCGGCAGGGTCATCAACGCCGACGAACGCATCGGGGGCCGCATCAAGGTCGCCTTCCTCCCCAACTACGGCGTCACCGCCGCCGAGATCATCATCCCCGCCGCCGACGTTTCCGAACAGATCTCCACCGCCGGCAAAGAGGCCTCCGGCACCGGGAACATGAAGCTGGCCCTCAACGGCGCGCTCACCCTAGGCACCCTCGACGGGGCCAACGTTGAAATCCGGGAAGAAGTCGGAGACGAGAACATCTTCATCTTCGGCCTCACCGTCGAGGAGGTCGAGGACGCCTGGGCTTCGGGCTACAATCCCTACGACATCTACTGGTCCGATCCCGAGCTGAAGGACGTAATCGATTGGCTCGGATCGTCGGCCTTTGCTCCGAAAGGGTCCTTCGACATGGTCCGCGGCAGCCTTCTCGACGGCGGCGACCCCTTCCTCGTCCTCGCCGACTACCGGGCCTACGTCGAAGCGCAGGAGCGCATCGACGCAGCCTACCGGGACTCGACGCGGTGGGCCAGGATGGCCGCGCTCAACACCGCCCGGGTCGGGAAATTCTCTAGCGACCGCACCATCCGCGAATACGCGGAGGACATTTGGGGCTTGTCACCCGTGCGGGCGTAGACGAGCGGTCTCCCCGCATGGATGGAGAGACCGCGGCGAAGCACGTGCTTCTGGACTTCGAGCTTGTCACGCTCGTCGCGCTCGCGGCGGGCCTGCTTCTCTATGCGGCAGCACGCCGCATCCGTAGAGCTTTCGGCGGCAAGATCGCCGCGACGGGCCCCTACGACGGCTTCGACCTGCTGCTCATGCTCTTTCCGGCGGCCTTGTTCCTGCTCAATCCCATCGCCGAAGTCGTTGCGGCCGAGCGCGGGGTCGGGAAAGGCGAGTCTTCGGAGGCGTCCGATGTCTTTGGCCTCGCCATGAATCTCGGCTATTTCGCCTTCGTCGGGATCATGACCTACGGGCTCAACGAGTGGGTGCGCAATCGGAGGGTCTCGACCCTCTTCGGCCTGAGGCGGCTGCGGCCCGCCAACATCATCGTGATCTCGATCCTTGGGGGCGTTCTTTCGGTCCTTCTCTGCGGCTGGCTCGTAGGCGACTTCTCGACCGGCTATCTTGAGGAACTCGTCGGCAAGCTCGACGAGCAGGAGCCTGTCAAAGCTTTCCAAGAGACGCGCTCCACCCTGCAGTTCTCGATGTCCATCGTCCTCGCCTGCGTCGCCGCCCCCTTTGTCGAGGAGCTTCTTTTCCGCGGCTACATCTACGGAACCGTGCGGCAGCTCACCAGCCCGGTTTTCGCATCCGTCGTCGTCGGCGCTCTCTTCGCCGTCGTTCACGGCAACCTGCCCGCCTTGCTCCCGCTGTGGGTCTTTTCGATCCTCCTGACGACCGCCTACGAAATCACCCGATGTCTCTGGGTCCCCGTCGGAATGCACGCCTTTTTCAACGCTGCGAACATCGTCCTGATGGTACACTACAACGGAGCCGAATAGCGGAAGATGGCGGGGGAAAGAGGGAAGAACGACCAATGCACTCTCGCGCAGATCGGCGAGGAGGCTATCGTTTCGCGTCTCGTCTCGCGGATCGTTCCCCATCCGGGCGTGCTTGTCGGACCCGGAGACGACTGTGCCGTGGTCCGGGGCGAAAACGGCGTCTGTCGCTTGCTCAAGACCGACTCCATCGTCGAAGGTGTCCACTTTCTCCCCAGCACCGAGCCGGTTCGGGTCGGTCGCAAGGCGATGAACCGGGCCATTAGCGACATCGCCGCGATGGGAGGGCTTCCCGACTACGCCCTCGTCAGCCTCGCCAGCGACCCCGACCGGCCCGCGGTCGAAGTCGAGGGATGGTTCGCGGGCATCGCCGCCGCCGCCGCCGCCGCTGGCTGCACCGTGGTCGGCGGCGAAACCTCCAGCCTCCCTGCCACCGGTGCCGTGATCACCATATCGCTCCAGGGACATGTCGAGGAAGGGCGCTGCATCCTCCGCTCGGGAGCGTCACCCGGCGACGTCATCGCCGTTACGGGATGGCTCGGCGGCTCGTTTGCCAGCGGTCGCCACCTCGATTTCGTTCCCCGTCTGCGGGAGGCGCGATGGCTCGCCGAACATGCTCGGCCTACGGCGATGATGGACCTCAGCGACGGGCTCGGTTCTGACCTGCCCCGGCTTGCGGCAGCCAGCGGAGTCGGCTATCGGATCGATCCCTCCGCGCTCCCGCTCCACGAGGGCGTCGCCGCCGCCGACGCCATAGCCGAGGGCGAGGACTACGAACTGCTGCTTGCCTTTTCGCCCGAGACCTTCGCCCGACTCGCCGGGAGCTGGAACGAAGCCTTCCCCGACATTCCCCTCACGAAAATCGGCGAAATCTCCGAAACCACCGACGAACCGCTCCCGAGGGCCTGGGAGCATTACCGAAGCAAATGAACGAAGGCTTTCACGCAGTCGATGCCGCCGGGATGCTCGATGCCGGGCGTCGCTTCGCCGAGAATCTCCAGAGCGGCGACGTCGTCGCCCTCGACGGCGACCTCGGGGCCGGCAAGACCCAGTTCTGCAAAGGGCTTGCCGCAGGCCTAGGATCCGAAGACGCCGTCACCAGTCCCACCTTTTCCCTCGTCCAGGAATACCGGTCGGGTCGCCTTCCGCTGCACCATTTCGACTGGTACCGGCTCGAGACATCCGACGAAGTCCTCCGCCTCGGTTGGGACGACTACCTCGACGAACCCGGAATCGTCGTCGTCGAATGGGCCTCGAAATTTCCCGAACTGCTTCCGCGTGGTTCCTACTGCATGAGCTTCGAGATCCTCGCGGATTCCTCCCGGCGCGTTGCCGTTTCCCGAACATGATCCTCGCCCTCGAAACATCGACGCGGCGCGCCACCCTCGCCGTCTACGATCCCGTCCTCCGCACGGTCGCCGCCGAAGCTGCCTTCGTCACCGACCGCGCCCACAACGCAGCCATCTTTGCTCCGCTGGGCGAAATGGTCGAAACCTACCGGGATGCCCTGAGCGGCATCGTCGTGGGGCTCGGTCCCGGTTCCTACGGAGGAGTGCGAGTCGCCATCGCCGCCGCCAACGGGCTGGGGCTGTCCCTCGGCCTTCCCGTTTTCGGAGGCAACTCCCTCGAATCGTGGGAGACCGACGCCGACTCCTACCTCGTCGTCGGAGATGCCCGGCGCGGAAGCTTCTTTCTTGCTGAAGTGCGCGATCGCCGCCTCGTCGCCGACCCCGAACTTGTTCCCTGCGACTCCATCCTCGAGCGAATCCGGCCCTTCGTCGCCTCC
>SLGN01000703.1 GCA_007123695.1 Verrucomicrobiales bacterium | reverse complement strand
CGGCTACGCCGTCCCCCGCATCCTCCACCAGGCGGATCTCCTGGAACGTTTCTACACCGACTTGGCCGGCAACATCGGTCTCGGCAGGGCCCTATCGCTCCTCGCGTTGGCGCCCGTGCCCGGCAACCCGTTCGGCAGGATTTCGAGACGGCGCATCCCGCCCGAAATTCTTCCGCTGAGCCGCGGATTCGCACCAGCGACCCTGCGGCTCGCCCTTGCCTCCCGTTTCCGCGATCCCGAATCCGTCTACCGCAGCCAGCTCCGCTTCGATGACGCTTGGTCGATGGCGATGGTGCGCTCCGGCTTCGGCAATGCGACGCACCTCTACTCCATGTTCTGCGAAGGCGGACGGCTTATCGCCGAGGCGAAGAATCGCGGGATCTGCACCGTGTCCGACGTCTACATCCCGCCGTCGGTCAACCGGCTTGTCGCCGCCGAGCGCAGACAGCACCCCGGCTGGGAAGAGAACGCGCCTGACTACGACGGGATTCGGCGGCTTCACCTGCCAGACGACGACTATCCCCGCAACATAGACCTCTGCCTCTGTCCGTCCCCGGCCGTGCGCGACGACCTCGTCGGACACTGGGGCGTTGCCCCCGACCGAACCGCACTTGTCCCCTACGGCATGGATCCGCGTTGGCTGGACATTGAACCCCTTCCCGAGCCGGGACAAATCCTTTTCGTCGGCACCGCCGATCTCCGCAAGGGCATCCACTATCTCGCCATGGCCTCGGAAATCCTGCGCCAGCGCGGTTTCCGCGGCCAATTCCGCGTGGCCGGGAACGTTTCCGATACGGTCGTCAACCATCCCGCCTGCCGCCACCTCACCTTCCTCGGACGCATTCCCCGCGACCGCGTCCACGAAGAGTTCCGTCGCGCCGACGTCTTCGTACTGCCAAGCCTGGCCGAAGGTTCCGCCGAGGTCACCTACGAGGCCCTCGCCGCCGGGCTGCCACAGATCGTAACCCGCGCCGCCGGATCGGTCGCTCGCGACGGCATCGACGGACTCGTCGTGCCCGAACGCGACCCGGAGGCGATCGCCGATGCCGTGGAGCGGATCGTTGGCGACCGGAGCTTGCGGGACAGCCTCGCGGCAGCCTCGCGGGAACGGGCGCGTGACTTCACTTGGGAGTGTTACGGAGAAAGGCTTCTCGCAGCTCTCGCAAGCATGGAATGAAATTTTCGGTGATGATCACAACGCGCAACCGGCGCGACGACTTGAAGCGGACCTTGAAGGTTCTCGAAACGCTTTCCCCCGCGCCCCACGAGATCCTCGTTTGCGCGGACGCCTGCGACGACGATACGGTTCGCATGGTGCACGAGGACCATCGGGACGTACGACTGTTCGAAAATCCCGAACGGCTCGGTTCCGTCGCTTCGCGTCGCCGGCTTCTCGCCGAAGCGACGGGCGATTGGGTTCTCTCGCTGGACGACGACAGCTACCCGCTCGATCTTGATTTCTTCGAAAAGGCGCGTCGGACGGTCGCCGAACATCCCGAGGCCGCCGTTGTCTGCTTTCACGAGCAAACGGCGCTCCCCTCGGGAAGCCAAGCCCCTGCCCCTTCCTCGCACCGAGGGCGCTACGTTTCCGCCTATGCGAACTGCGGTGCGCTGATGGACCTCGTGTTCTACAGGAACCAACCCGGATTCCCCGAATTCTTCGAACACATGTATGAAGAAACGGACTATGCCCTGCAATGCTATGCGGGAGGGGCGGCGGTTTGGTTCGAGCCTTCACTTACGATCCGGCACCACTTCAGCCCTGCGGGCCGAAATGAAATCCTCCGGCACCAGCAGAATGCACGCAACGAACTCTGGAGCGCGTGGATGAGATGCCCTCTGCCATGGACGGCGCCGGTTTCTGCTTTTCGCGCCCTCCGCCAGCTCCGCTTTGCTTGCACGAAAGGCTTTGGCTGGGCCATCCGCGAGCCGGTCATTTGGAAGCAAGCCCTTCTCGGCGCAAACCGATGCCTACCGCTCCGTCGAACGGTGCCTTGGCAGATATACCAATCCTGGATGAAGCTCGCCCGGAAACCAATCTACACGCTCACCGAACTGGAGGGGCGTTTCGGAATCCGCCGGAAGAACTGAGCCGCATGCAATCCATCCGCCCCGCCGCAGCCCCCAAGTCGCGCGGGCTCTCGTCTTTGCGAATGCGGATTTCGCGGGAGAAGCCATCGGCGGAGACCTGCGGCATCGGTCGCCCACGGATTGTGGCGGTCCTCCCAAGCCCGTCGCATCGATCACGGACAAGCGCGCCTCTCTCGCGCCTTTATCATGGACAATCTCTGGTTCGCCGTCTTTTCGCTTCTCATTCTCCTTCCCCTCATTCACGGGATTGCGAAGCCGGAGCGCTTCTACCGCTATCCCTACTTCATGGCGGCGGCCTTCGCGGTGTTTCTCCTGCCCCAGTCGGTCTCTCTGCGGCGCTTTCCAGGCGGCGTGCCGCTGGAGTCGATCCCGCAGGTGCTGCTGATGGCGGTGCTCTGCCTTGGGGCCTGCCTCGCCAGTGCCCGGCTTCCGAAAAGCCGCGCCCTCGCCCGCCTTCTCGACCGGCCCGTCGCTCTTGAGCGGCTTCTTCCGCCTGCCGCAGTCTTCGTCGGGGCGGCGTTCTTTTTCTCTTTTCTGATCTGGCAAATGCCGCCCGAGGAGCGGGGTGGCTCGATGTGGACGGGCCGGGTCACGATCTACCACTTCTTCACCCAATTGGTCTATCCAGGCTTCGCGATCGCCCTCTTCGCGGCGCTGCGCGGACGCAGCCCCGCAGCATGGCTCCTTGTGGGTGTAGCCGCCCTGATCCCCCTTCATTCGATCCTCTTCGCGGCGCGACGCGAACCGGCAGCCCTCTTCGCACTGACCGTGCTGCTGGCCCTCTATTTCCAACGCAGCTTCCGTCCGCCCCGTTTCGCTGCGGCTGCGGCCCTCGCCTTCGCCCTCGTTGCGATCCCTGCGACGGGGAGCATCCGCACGGTGCTCCAGGAGGAAGGCTTCGAATCGGTCCGAAAGATCGATTTCGTCGGGAACTTCCGACGCTTCCTCAACGAGACATCGATCCTCGAACTGCGCAACGCCGCCGCCGTCATCTACGCCACGAAGCTGCGAAGCGACTACCAATTTGGAACCGCCTATTGGGACGAGTTGGTATGGCGCTACATCCCGGCGCAGTTCGTCGGCGCCGAGACCAAGGACGGCCTGATGTTCCGTCCCCGCTTGGTCGAAAAGACCGGCGGTCCCGAAACAGTCAATCTCGGGATGCGCGAGTATGCCATGCCGGTGGGCAGCACCGTCACCGGCCTTGCCGACTCCTTCCGGCAGTTCGGATACTTCGGCAGCCTCTTCTTTCTGCTTCTCGGTCTGCTCTTCCGCACTCTTTGGGAATCGAGCCAAAGGCCCGGCGCCTACCTGCCGCAACTCCTCTACATCCTATCCACGACTTCGGCGATGCGCGCATTGACCCACCAGACCGTCGATTTTCTTCCTGGTTTCCTATACTTCGCGATCTTCCTGGGGATGGCCGCCATCTACGCGAGATCGCCGACGACTCGGAAGCGGGCCGCTGCCGGCACCGGGTCTTCCTCGACGCTCCGGACCAACGCGGCTCCCCTGTCCGGTGCCTCCCCGCAGCAGCCCCGCCGCTCTGCCTCGCCGCCGCCAACCCTCGCCCCCGCCGAAAAGCGGCCTCTGGACGAGATTCTCGGAGACTGACGCCGAATCCGTCCGAGCATTCCGGCTTCCCGCCTGCACACAGCCAAATGCACCGAAATCCCCTGCGTCCCATCACCCTCGTCGACCGCCCCGCATATCTCGCCGCTCTCTGCGCCGGTAAGCGGGTTCTCCACCTCGGCGCCACCGACTCGCCGCACACCGAGGAAGCCTTTGCAGGAGGCAGGCTGCTGCATCTCCATCTCGCTGCCGCTGCGGGCGAGCTCGTCGGCTTGGATCTCGATGCCGACCGCGTCGCCTGGCTGCGCGAGCAGGGCATCGAAAACATCGCGATCGGCAACATCGAGAATCCCGCCGACTACCCCGGCGGTCTTTTCGACTTGATCGTTGCCGGAGAGATCTTCGAGCATCTCGACAATCCCGGCCGGGCCCTCGACGCGCTGCGCCCTTGCCTCGGGGAAAACGCGCGTCTCGTGCTGAGCGTGCCCAACGCCTATTCGGTGAAGGGATTTCTGCGGGCCGTGGCCGGACACGAGTGGATCCATCCCGACCACGTTCTGCACCATTCGCAGAGTACCCTGCGGACCCTGCTGGGACGGCACGGGTTCGAACCCGTGGAGTTCTTCGCCTACGTCAACGGAGGCAACGGAGCGCTTGCCCCCCTCGTCAATCTCGCCCTCCGGGCTCTCCCGCAACTCTGCGAAGGCGTCGGCGTGGTGGCCCGCCCCGCCTAGGTGCTCGCCGAGGGCCCTTTCCATCCGACACAACGATGCGGGCCGCTGCCTTTCTTTCGGTCTCGACGCCCTACTTCCGCGCACGCTTCGAAGGTGCCGAGGCGTGCTTTCCCGGCCGGCTCGAGATCGTTTCGATCGAACGCAACCGGCTTTCGGACGAGTATGCTTTCCGGATCGATGCGGGCGATCCCGGCCCTCGCCGAATCATTCTTGCCAACAACTCCGACGAACTCGCGGGCCGCGCCGAACTCGACCTGCGCCTCGCAGAGGCTCTCGAGCAGGCGGATCCCGACGTTGTTTTCGCTCCCGGCTGGATCCTTCCCGACTCCGTTCTGGTGCTGCACTGGGCGGCGCGCCACGGCAAGCCCGTCGTCCTTTTCAGCGAAAGCTCCCGGCACGACGAACCGCGCAAGGCATGGCGAGAGAGGATCAAAAGCGCCCTTGTCT
>SLGN01000202.1 GCA_007123695.1 Verrucomicrobiales bacterium | reverse complement strand
CTCGGGCGTCTCGGGCGTCTCGGGCGTCTCGGGCGTCTCGGGCGTCTCGGGCGTCTCGGGCGTCTCGGGCGTCTCGGGCGTCTCGGGCGTCTCGGGCGGTGTTTTCGCGAACGGCTTGTCAGCCGCATCCGGTTCGCCTAGCTTGGTCACAATGAAACCCTCGCCTCCACCCGCCCAATCCGCCCCATCCGGACACAAGAGCGCGGCTTCGGAGGTGCCCATGCGCTCCACCTTCGCCGCCGCCTTGTTGATTTGGATCGCCTGCGGCCCGGCGGCCATTCCAGGCCACGCCGAGGAGCGAACCAAAGTGGTCTTCCTCGCTGGCGACGACGAATACCGCTCGGAGGAGTCGCTGCCCATGCTCGCGAAGATGCTGGAGCGCGATTTCGGCTTCGAGACCGTTGTCGGCTTCTCGGTCGACGAGGAGGGCTACGTGCGCCCCGTCGAGCAAACCTCGCTGACGATGACCGAGGAACTCGCCGACGCCGATCTGCTGGTCTTCTACCTGCGCTTCCGAAACCTGCCCGAGGAGCGATTCGCCCATCTGCTCGACTACTTCGGGAGCGGGCGCCCGATCGTCGCGTTCCGCACCTCGACCCACGCCTTCCGCTTCGGCCACGATCCCGCGATGGAAGGCTGGGGCTTCCAGTCGAATCCCGACCAGCCGAACAGCTACGGAGGCGGCGGACTGCTCCGCGAGCTGCTGGGGCAGAAATGGATCACCCACCACGGCCATTTCGACGACGGCAAGGCGCCGCTCACCCGCGTGACGGTGCGGGAGGGCGCGGCGGGGCACCCCGTGCTGCGCGGCGTCTCCAGCTTCGACGCGTACTCGTGGCTCTACCACGTCGAAGGCGGCGGCGACACCTTCGCGGGCGAACCCGAACTGCTCCTCAACGGCGAAGCGCTGAAATCACAAAAGATCGAGCGCGGCCAGACCGACCGCTTCCCGCTCGTGAATCCGGTCGCCTGGACGCTCTTCCGCACGGGCTTCGAAGACGGCAAAGGCCGGGTCTTCACTACCACGCTTGGGCATCCCTACGACTTCCGCGATCCCTCAATGCGCCGCCTTTCCGTCCAGGGCATGCTCTGGGCGCTGGGGCGCGAGGACCTCATTCCGGAGGATGGGGTCAGGAGCGACACGGTCGGTCCCTTCGAGCCGAACAATTCGGGCGGAAGACCGGACGCCTTCAAGCAGGACATGAGACCCGAGGACTTTACCGGACGTTGAGACCCCCTGCCCCCTGCAGCAAAAGCGCCCGAACTCCTCCCGACCGCAAGCCTTCGGCGGGAAGGGAGCTGAAGAAACGAAAAGCCGAGTCCCAGCATGGCCCGTTTTCCCATCAACATCGTTCTTTGCCTGTTGGCAGCCGCCCCGCTCTCAGCGCAGTTGGCGCCCGCCCTCCTCCCGATGCGGGACTGGACCAGCGACGACGGACGCACGATCCGGGCCGAAGTGCTCGGACTGGAGGGGGATTCGGTGCAATTCCGGCTGGACGGCGGCCAGCGCGCCGCAGTCCCCGAGGCTCGCCTTTCGCTCCCGGACCGGGCCGAGCTGGTTCGCTACCGTTTCCGCGAGCAGACCAGAATCTCGGAAGGGGAAGCCGCCAACACGAACTACCACTACTCCCTCCTCACTCCTCAGGAGCAGAGCCACACCGGGATCGTAGGTCTCATTTCCGTCGGTCCTTCCCGCTTCCTTTTCGAACTCAAAATCCACTCGCAGACCGTCGATCTGCGGACCTACGACAGAATCCATCTCGCGACGGGCGACGGATCCGAGGCGATCCATTCCTACAACAGCGCGCAATCGTGGAAATCGGGCACCGAAGAGACGACCCGCGTCGTGGTCCAGATCCCGCCCCCGGATCCCGCCAAGTTTGTTCCCGTTCTTGTAGCCGGCCTCGCCGAAGACGGCGGGCTCGAGCTTTCCGCGAGCCGGGCGGGAGCCGAGAGGGTCGCGCTGCCGATGAGCGAGAATGAGCGAGCCGCGCTCGCCGACCTGCTCTCCCTCTATGCGCGGGCTCAGCCACTGGTCGTCGAAGGCGTCATCCGACGCGAGCCGCTCGATTCCCAGGACTTCGCAGCTGCAGTCGCAAGCACGCCGCCGGCCCCGTCGCCAAGCGACGCCCCTGGCAATGCGGGCGCTGCGGGCGCGATGGCAGAACCTCCGCCGGAGCTCACGCCCGAAGAAAAGGCCGATCTCACTCGAATGGCCTCAGGCCGCGGCGGCGGGCGCTTCGGCGAGATCGTCTGGACTGCTCCCGGCGCTGCGCCCCGGACCGTCAACGGTCTCGGGTGGATGCGCGACCGCGTCGTCGTCCGCGAAGGCGACGGCGCGCCGGTCCTCGTGCCCTTTTCGGAGATCGAACCCGGCGTCCGTGGGAAAATGCTCCAGCGTCGCTTGAGCGAATCCGCCGGAAACCACCCGCCGCAGGGCCCCCTCGGCACCCTCTACTACCCGCAAGGTTGGAGCGAGCACCAGCGCAAGACCCGGCAGGGACTTTTGTTCGGCGTCGAAAAGGGCTCCGGGCGACCGATCCTAATCCTCCAAGGGCATTCCTCCCAGTTCCAAGGCGCCGGGATCAGCGAACTCGCCATCCGCGGCAATCTTGCCCCCGGCTATGTTGCTGTTCCCATCCGAGTGACAGAGACCCGGACCGAACAGCGCGGCGACACGCCCTGGTCTTTCGCCACCGTCGCCCTCGCCCCCACGCAGGCGGCCGAGATGGCAAAACTGGCCGGAGGCAGGGCGCTCGACATTCGCATCACCTCGGGAGAGGACTCGTCCACCTTCCCCCTCGCCAACGAACACCTCGAAACCTCTCTGGAAGCCCTGCGCTGCTACCACTGGGCGACCTTGGTCCCGTGAACCAGCAACGGGTTCGCTCCGTGGCGCGCCCGCTCTTGCCTGCGGCCAACTTCATCGTCCTCCTGCTTCGAGCACTCCCCATCCCAGCGATCATCCAGATAAAGGCCTCACTTCCCGCGAAGACCGCGACCGGGAACGCACGGTTGAATAGCGAAGCCGGAGGCGGGGGTATCGGCGGCGGATCCATCGCGGTGGGCGAGCAAACGAGTCGATCCCGTGGGAAAAGGACTCCGCAAGCGGGGATTCCGCCTTGCGCCGAGGCTCGGACGGTCCGATGGCTTCAAAGCTGCTTCCAAGCGATCCGGTCATGGAAAACGACGCAACCAGCACCCATCAGAAGGCACTGGCGATCAACCTCGATTCCGGCACCTACGGCGCCTTCGCCGAAATCGGAGCGGGCCAGGAGGTGGCGCGGTGGTTCTTCCGCGTCGGCGGCGCCTCCGGCACGGTGGCCAAGACCATGTCGGCCTACGACATGCAGGTCAGCGACGCCATCTACGGGCAGGGGGAGCGCTACGTCTGCGAGCAGCGGCTCCGCACCATGCTCGAGCACGAATGGACCCTTCTCCTCGAGCGCCTCGACTCCAGCCGGGGCGAGCAGACTCGGTTTTTCGTCCTTGCCAACACCGTCGCGGTGCGCAACTTCGCGGGCAGCAACGAGGCCCATGGCTGGATGGGCATACGCTTCCAAGCCGGCCCGCGCGAGCCGACTTCGACAGTGATCGCCCATGTCCGTATGTGGGACCGCGAGGCCGTGCTGCAGCAGGAGGCGCTCGGCATCGTCGGGGTCAACCTGATCCACGCCGCCATCCAGCGGATCGCCGATCCCGACGAGATCGTCGCTTCGCTCGCCGACGGGCTTTCCACCAACCGGATCGAGGTCGACATGATCCAGTTCGAGGGAGACCTCTATCGCGAAGTCGACAACCGGCTCATGAGCTTCCGCCTCGTCCAGGCCGAACTGACCAACGCGGTGCTCTTCTCGCCTTCGGGCGTGGTGCAGCCCTCCGAGATCCTGCGGAAGAAGCCGGTCCTGACCATGCGGGGGCGCTTCCACCCCTTCACCCTGACGCATGCCGACATGCTCCAGTCCGCCCGCGCCCAATTCGCGCAGGAGCCCGCCAACGCAGGCAAGGACTTCATCACCCTGGCGGAAATCCCGCTCAGCGCCCTGCCCGAGGGAGGGCCGAACAACGACGCCGACCTCCTCGCGCGGCTCGACGTGCTCGCGTCGCTGGGCCAGAACGCGCTCGTCACGAACTACGCCGACTACTTCCGCCTCAGCTCCTACTTCCAGCGCTACACCCGCGAAATGGTGGGTCTCGCCCTCGGCATGACCGAGCTGAACGCCCTCTTCACCGAATCCAACCACGAGCACCTCGACGGAGGCATCCTCGAAGCCCTCGGCCGGCTCTTCAAGAGCGGTGTCCGCCTCTACCTCTATCCGCGGCGCGACGCGGTCACCGGAGTCCTCCTGACGGCCCGGAACTTCCAAGTCGCCCCGGGCCTGAGGGGTCTCTACGACTACCTGCAGGAGAACCGCCTCCTCATCGGCTTGGTCGGTTGGGAGGAATCCGCCGCGAGTCTCGCCACCCAGATCGTCGAGGAAAAAATCCGCGCCGACGAAGACGGCTGGGAGACCTTGCTGCCGGCCGGCACCGCCGAGGTGCTGCGTCGCCACGGATGCTTCGGACTGGGCGGGGGGTGATGACATGCTCCGGGCAGGGCGTCCGGCGGCGAACCCGCGCCGCGCCTTTCCAGATGCCTTCTTCGGGAAAATCGCGTAGGCTTCCGGCATGCGTTTCCTCAAGGGCGTCATTCTCCTCTGCTCCGCCTTGCCCGCAATCCTCGCCGCCCAAGGCGAGCCGCCCCGGTCCGTCCCGAAAGGGGCCGCCCCGCTGGCTTCCGACCTGCCCGAGCCGGGGGCCGCAGTGGCGAAGATCGGTGAAAACCGCTACCGCCTCGGGAAGATCGAATTCGATTCGAAAACCCGCGAAGTCCGCGTGCCCGTGGTCGTGAACATGCGCGAAGGAGGGCCCGTCGAATACCTGCTCGTCCACGAACAGGGTAAGGTACACGAATCGGTGCTGGCCACCGCGATCAATCCGCTGCACCTGCAGATCGTGTTGAAGCTGCTGCGCTACCGCACCGGCTTCGGCGACGTCTTCAACCGGCTCTTGCCGGAAGACCTCCTCGAAAAGGAAGGAGGAGACGCGGCGGATCGAGGTGAGACCGTGGCTTTTTTCTTCACCCCGAACGAAGGCGAGCCGATCCCCGCCTACGAACTCGTCGTCGATGGCGAGAACGCCGAGGCGATGGAAGCGGGCGGATGGACCTTCACCGGTTCCGTTGTCGAGGACGGCACCTTCATGGCCGAAGCCGAAGGCTCCATCGTCGCGATCTACCTCGATCCCCTCGCCATGTTCAACATGACTCGGGACGGCGCCCACATCGACAGCCGCTGGGGCGCCCGCACCTCCGCCATCCCCGAACTCGGCACGCCCGGAATCCTCTCGATTCTGCCTGGCGACTCGATTCCGGGGGAGGAACAATGAACGCAGCCCCCGCTGCCGCTTTCCCAAAAGTAAGAAGTATATGAAAACAGCCGCCGCCCTCGCCCTTTTTCTCCTCACCGCAATCCCGCTTCTCGGCCAGGAAAACCGTATCGCCCCCGGACCCGACGGGAGCGACGTCTCTCTGAAGCTCGAAATCGAACGCGCCGTCGCGAACGGGATCGCCTACCTCAAGTCGCAGCAGGACGACGAGACGGGCGCGTGGAGCGATCCGGTCCACCCTGCCTTCACCGCCCTCGCCGTCTCCGCCATCCTCGGCGACCCGGCGCTCGACCGCGAGGGAGAACTCCCCGCAGCCGTCGACAAAGGGCTCGCCTTCCTTCTGTCGAAAGTCCAGCCCGACGGCGGCATCTACGGAAAAGGCCTCGCGACCTACAACACCTCGCTTTCGATGATGGCGCTGATGCAGGCCGGACGGGGCGACCTGCTGCCCACGGTGGCCAAGGCGCGGCGCTTCCTCATCGGGCAGCAGCAGGACTTCGGGAAACCCGGCGAAGTCGATGAGCTTTTCGACGGCGGCATCGGCTACGGCGGCAGCTACACCCATTCGGACCTCTCCAACACCCACCTCGCCCTCGAGGCCCTCTACTACTCGCAGAAAGTCCTCGCCGACACGGGCTTCGACGAAGCCGCCGAAGTCGATCTCGACTGGAACGCGGCGATCGAGTTCGTCAGCGCGACGCAGAACACCGAAGCGACGATGAAGCGGCTCGGCGACTGGGCCACCCTCCGCGAGGAGGACCGGGGCGGCTTTGTCTACTTTCCCGGAAACACCAAGTCCGAGGAAATCGACGTCGATGCCGACGGCAGCCGGCGCACCGCCCTCCGGAGCTACGGCAGCATGACCTACGCGGGACTGCTCTCCTTCATCTACGCGGAAATGGACCGCGACGACCCCAGGATCCTTGCGGCGATGGAATGGCTGCAGCGGAACTTCACCCTCGACGAGAATCCCGGCATGGATGCGCAAGGGCTCTTCTACTACTACCACACCATGGCCAAGGCCCTCGCGATCGCCGGCAATCCCGAACTGGTCGATCCCCAAGGCCGCAGAATCGATTGGCGCAAGGAACTCGCTCTCAAGCTGATGTCCGAACAGCGCCGCGACGGATCGTGGATCAACGAGGGATCGAACCGCTGGATGGAGAACAACGAGATCCTCGTCACCGCCTACGCCCTCCTTGCGCTGCAGCACGCCCACCGGCATCTCTGAGGCAGGGGACTCCGCCCCTCATCCGCACGCGCCCGCCTGCTCCGGGCTGCGGAGATCCCTCAGCGAGTGCATGTCGCCAAAATCCGCCCCCCGCATCCGCCGGGCCCCGGACTTGCGCTTCAGACCCGTGCGCCCCTCGGCCTTGAGCCGCTCGAACACCCCGTCCACGAACACAGCCGACCCGATCACCGCCCCGTCGCTGAAGTAGCGCACCTTTCGCCGCAGCGCTTGCGCCAGGGACACCGCCCCGTCAGCCTCCGCGACCCGGTCGCACTCCTCCGCCGCAATCCCCGCGCGTCCGCCTTCCCCCGTCACCTCGTCCGGCTTCTGCTCGCGGCCCTCCGAGTAGAGCAGCAGACGGTAGCGCCGCTGCACCTCGGCCCAGTTCGGCAGTTCTCCGTGATCCACCGCCTCGCCTCGCTCGCAGGCGACAGGATTCTCCAACCCCTCCCGCGTGATCGAGAGCAGCCCCGCTCGCGCCGTCTCTGCGGCCTTGCCCGCGCCGCAAGCCTCCCCGTAGCCACTCCACCGGTAGTCCTCCGGACGCTCCACCAGCCCCGCCCGCACCGGATTCAAATCGATGTAGGCCGCCACCGTCCGCAGCGTGTTCTCACCGCCCTCCAGCAGCACGCTCTTGAACCGCGCCTCCCACAACGTCCCCACTCGACCGTTGCGCCGGTTGAAAAAGATCGAGACCCGCTGCTTCAGCTCCTTCAGAAACACCGACAGATCGAATCGCCTACGCTCGTAGCGCTCCAGAATCCGCCGCTCCCAGCCCAGATTCCCCGAAATCCGCGCCGCATCCAGTTCCTTCGCCACCTGTTCCACCACGACCTCGTCGTAGAGCAGCGGCAGCAATTCCAGCAGCATCTCCGCATCCAGTCTCGGCATCGTCTCCTTGTCCGGCACCTCCAGAAGCAGATGGAAATGGTTGCCCATCAAGCAGTAGGTCACCACCCTAACTCCCAGAAAGCGCTCCAGCTTGCGCAGGATCGATCGAAACACCTCCTTTTCTGAAGCATGGAAGACAATGCGTCGGTCGACGACGCGCGAGATGCAGTGGTAATAGGCCCGCCCTCCACCGGGCGCGATGAGAATACGGCGAGTGTTCATTTTTTCGGATGCTGAAAGATCGTTTCGGATACCAACTGAAAGATGCTACCAAGTTTAATAAGGTTGGCAAATATTAATGGGGAACTTACGAAGAATCTTCGTTGGCTCCGCGAAGCCGTTCCACCTTCGGGGGAAGGGATGACTTCCTTCCTCCTACGCGCGGAAGATGACGCACCGGTCAGTGACGCGCGGTATGCACTTGCAATGGTATAAGTCGATCCAAAACATGGGGAAATGATGCGACAATGGGCAGGTTTCTTCTGAGGCCATTTCAACAAATGAGGGATTGCGACACAAGCAAATAAAATAATTAGGTTGGCTAATAGCGTTTGATGGCTGTGGGGAGAGGTGAAGGGATACGGACGGTGTCAGTCGCGGGAGCCGGGGGTGAGTTTGAGGGTAATCTCTTCGTCGCCGCGGAGGATGGTGACGGTGGTCTCTTCTCCGACTTTGAGGTCGGCCATGGCGTCGGTGTAGTCGTAGATGTTGAGGATTTTTCGGTCTCCGAGACCGATGATGATGTCGCCGCCTTTGACCCCGGCGAGGCCGGCGGGGCCTTTGTCGGAAACGCCGCTGAGTTTGACTCCCTTGACGTCGCCTTGGCTGTAGTCGGGAATGGTGCCGAGAAAGACGCGGAAGCCGCGACCGCCCCGGTTGGCGGGGGGATCGACCTTGAGGTATTTGGGGGCGTTGGAGTCGAGGGCGAGGCCTCGGGCGACGAGACCCATGAAGCGGGCGATCTTGGCGGCACCTTCGTAGTTGATGGTGTCGGGGGTGTCGCGGGGGCTGTGGTATTCTTCGTGCGCGCCGGTGAAGGCGTTGAGGATGGGAACTTCGCGCAGGTAGAAAGGGGTGGCGTCGGTGGGCAGGTAGGTGTCGTTCTGAAGGGTGATGGGCAGCCCGATGGGGGCGTTGCGGCTCTCGACGGCGCCTTTCCAGTAGTCGCTCGATCCGATCCCCTGGAGGACGAGGCTTTCCCGAAGGCGACCGATCATGTCCATGTTGAGGTAGGAGGAGAGAATGAGTCCGAGGGGTGCGTTTTCGTCGCCGAGGGCGTCCTTGGCGAGCTTTCTGACGAAGTGGGAGGATCCAAGGAGCCCGATCTCTTCGCCGGACCACGCGGCGAAGACGATGTCGCGCTGAAGGTCGAGTTTGCCCTGCTTGCGCTGGTCGGCGAGGTATTCGGCGATCTCGAGCAGTCCCGCGACGCCGGAGGCGTTGTCGTCGGCGCCGTAGTGAATCTGGTCGCGCTCGTCGGGGCGGGCGAGGGAGCCGGGGCCGGCTTCTTCGCCGAGGTGGTCGATGTGCGCGCCGACCATCACGGCGGGGTTGGGGTGGGGGCCGGTCTGGCCGGCGGAGAGAACGCCGATGACGTTGCGTCCGGTGCGGGTCTCCTGCTCGACGTCGATGGTGGCGGAGAGGCGGGCCCCGGGGATCTCGAAGCCTTCGACCATCTCTCCGTCGTCGAGGATGCGCTGGACTTCGGAAAGGTCCTTTCCAGCGGCGGCGGCGAGCTTCACAGCGAGTTCGGTGGAGATGCTGACGGCGGGAATCCCGGAATCGGCGAGGGAGGCGTCGAACTCCATGGGCACGAGTTCTTCCTTGACCTCGGTGTTGGGCCCGGTGACGAAAAGGATGCCGGCGGCGAATTTGCGGCGGGCGAGGGTCGCTTTGTGCCGGAGCCGGGAGTGCCGCTGCATTTCCTCTCTGCGCTCTTTGGAGACGTTTTCGGGGACGTGGCGCAGCACCATGACCCACTTGCCCTTCACGTCGAGATGGAAGTAGTTGGTGTAGGATTCCCCGCCTTCGCCGTCGGGGATCTCGAGGCCGTAGCCGGCGAAGACGATGCCGACGTCTTCGAGGGCGCCGAGTTTGGAGAAGGAAACGGGCCGCCAGTCCTCGTCGACTGCGGGCTCGAGGGTTTCGTCGCCGAGGGCGAGCCGCATCGCGTTGTTCGCACCGACGGCGACGCCGGCGGTGAACTGGAAGGGCTGGAAGTAGGTGCCGTCGTCGCCGCCCGGCTCGAGCCCCCATTTTTCGAAATGGGCGGCGACGTGGGCGGTGGCGGCGGCTTCCCCGGGGGTGCCGGTGAGGCGGCCTTTCAGTTCGGGGGAGGCGAGGTATTCGAGGTGGGCGCGGAGGTCGTCCTCGTCGATGGCGGGCCTGGTCTCGAAAACGGCGGGGGCGGGAATCGCTTCGCCGCCCGCCCCGGGAACGGCGGTCGAGGCGGGGGCCTTGGACGCCTCGCTCGAGTCGAGGAGGGCGAGCGCCGCTTCGTGGTTCCAGTTCGCGAGGAAGATCTGGGATTGTCCGCCGGGGGTGCGCGCGGTGGTCCAGGCGAGGGTCTTGCCGTCGGGGGAAAAGGCGGGGAGGCCGTCGAAGCCGGGGGTGTGGGTGACGCGCACGGGTTCTTTTTCGCCGGCGGCATCGACGAGGTAGAGCTCGAAGTTGTCGAAGCCGTGCAGGTTGGTCGCGAAGATGAGGTATTCGCCGCTGGGGTGGAAGAAGGGCGCCCAGGACATGGCTCCGAGGCGGGTGACCTGGCGTTCCTCGCGCTCTTCGATGTCCATGGTGTAGATCTCGGCGACGACCCCCTTGCGGTCGAAGCGTCGCCAGCAGATCTGGCGGCCGTCGGCGCTGAAGAAGGGTCCGCCGTCGTAGCCGTCGACGAAGGTGAGCCGTTCGACGTTCGATCCGTCGGCGTCGGCCAAGTAGATTTCCATGGGAAACTTCTTGTCGAGCTTGAAGGCCTTCTGGTCTTCTTCGCTGAGGGATCCGTCGTAGGCCTGGCGGTTGGAGGCGAAGACGATCTTGGTTCCGTCGGGGGAGTAGCAGCCTTCGGCGTCGTAGCCGAGGGTGTTGGTCAGGTTGCGGTATTCGCCGGACCCGATGACGGTCTCGTAGATTTCGAACTCGGAGTCGTAGTCCCACGCGTATTTCCGGGCGCGGCCGGATTCGCGCTCTTCGTATTCGGCTCTCTGCTGGGCCTCGGCCTCGGGGTTTTCGTGGGTGGATGCGAAGAGGATGCGCTCGCCGTCGGGATGGATCCAGGCGCAGGTGGTCTTGCCGGTGCCGGGGGAAATGCGCTCGGTGTCGCCCGTCTCAAGGTCGAGGAGGTAGATCTGGTAGAATGGGTTGCCTTCCTCGCGTTCGCTCTGGAAGACCATTTTGGTGCCGTCGGTGGAGAAGTATCCCTCGCCAGCCCGCAGCCCCTCGAAGGTGAGCTGCCGGATGCCGGAGAGGAGGACGGCCTCGGCCTCGGCGGGGGATTCCTTTTCGGAGCGTGCCGGGGCGACGACGGCGAGTAGGGCGCCGAGGAGCAAACAGGGTAGGGCGAAGGACCAAACCCTGTTGGGTCGGGCGCCGCCGCGGGGACGCGGAGGGGTTTGCTGGGACATGGCGGGAGGAGCTCTCGGGGAAGACGGGGGATCTGCCGACGACGGGGGGGGGAGCGGACGGCACTCTTGGCGGGGAAGGGGGCGCACCGGCGCGGGGGTGCGGCGGCGCGGCCCCGGAGCCCTCAGGCCTCGAGGCCGCTCATGGTCCCGCTGCTGGTGGCGAAGCGCTCCTCCTCGAGGCCGAGGCGCTGGAGCGCGCTGAGGTAGAGGTTGGGCAGGGGGTAGTTGTTCTTCTTGTCGAAGGCGAGGTGCCGCCCGTGGCGGAAACCGCCTCCGGCGAAGAGCACGGGCATGTTCTTGTTGTCGTGGCTGGAGGCGTTGCCGAGGTTGGAAGTGAGGAGGACCATGGTCTCGTCGAGGAGTCCGTCGCCCTTGAGCTTGCGGAGGAAGTCGCCCCAGGAATCGACGACGCCCTGCTCGACGAGGGTGAGCTGGCGGAGTTTTTCGTCGTCCATGCCGTGGTGGCTGAGGCCGTGGTAGCTCTCGTCGACTCCTTCGATGCCTTTGACGGTGTTGCCGGTGACGTGCAGGGTGACGAAGCGGGTGGAGTCGGTGGCGAGGGCCATGTGGATGATGTCGAGGAAGATGCGCTGCACCTGGACCTCGTTGTCGCGGGGGATCTGGGTCGGCTTGGCGAGGGGCACCTCGGGCTTGGGCCGGTGGACCCATGCCTCGTTCGCGGCGAGACGTTCCTCGAGGTCGCGCACGCCGGTGAACCAGGCGTCGAGCTTGTCGCGGTCGGCGGAGCCGACTTCGCGCTGGAGGGCCTTCGCCTCGGCGGAGACGGCGTCCATCACGCTGCGCCCCTGGCGGATGAGCTCGGCCTGGCGTTCGCGCTCGGCGGGCTTGTCGTCGACGAAGAGCTTGGTGAAGAGGCGGATGGCGTCGCGCTCGGCGGGGATCATGGCACCGGTCTCGGTGTAGGAGGGGCTCGACTCGCGGCTGGTGTTGAGGACGAGCGAGGGGAAGCGGGTCTCGTGGCCGAGCTGCTTGGCCATGAGCTGGTCGAGCGAGATGGTGTTGCGCGAGGTGGTGC
The DNA here is from genome assembly GCA_007123695.1 of Verrucomicrobiales bacterium. GTDB lineage: Bacteria > Verrucomicrobiota > Verrucomicrobiia > Verrucomicrobiales > DEV007 > Arctic95D-9. The sequence goes on along the minus strand of SLGN01000202.1, from coordinate 4,274 downwards.
CGCGCATGTTGGGGCAGGCGGAGAAGATGCTGCCCTCGGCGGTGTGGCCGCCGGTGACGCCGGGGTGGGAGGAGCCGGAGACGACGGTGAAGTCCTGCCGCAGGTCTTGCAGGGACTCGAGGTAGCGCGAGGGGACGTAGTCGGCGCCTTCGCCTTCGGGGACGAGGTTGGGATTGTGGAGACCGAGGGCGAGGCTGACGCCGACGAAGCGCTTGGCGCGGCTTTCGTCGCGCGGCGCGGCGAAGGCGGGCGACATCGCGTCGAGCAGGGGCAGGGCGAGGGAGACCCCGGCACCCCGGAGGACGGTGCGGCGGGAGAGGGATCTGCGGAGAGTGACGGTGCTCATGGTTTCGGAGGGGGCTTTGCTTGACTTACTTGGAAAGGAAGACGGGACTGGCGACTGCGGCGAGTACGAGGGAGCGGAGGCCGTGGCCCTGATCGGTGGTGGCGGCGACGATGGCCTCGAGGTGCTCCTCGTCGGAGAAGCGCGGGGCGGCGCCGGTGGCATAGGTCAGGAAGTGGTGGACGAAGCCGCGGGCGAGCCGGTCGCTACGCTTGCTTTCGACCGCCATCCAGGAGACGATGTCGTCGAAAGCGTCGCCCTCGCGGGTGGTGCCCGAGGGATCGACGGCGACGCCCTTACCGCCGCCGTATTTGCGACGCCATCCGCCGATGGGATCGAAGTTCTCGAGGGCGAAGCCGGGCGGGTCGATGACGAGGTGGCAGGAGATGCACGACTCGCTCTCGCGATGTTTCGACAGCTGGTCGCGGATGGAGACGGCGCCGCGGATGTCGGGCTCGATCGCCGGAATTCCGGGGGGAGGCTCGGGAATGCGGACGCCGAGGAGCCGTTCGTTGACGAAGACGCCGCGCACCACGGGCGAGGTGTGGGTGCCGTCGGCGGTGACTTTGAGGATGGCGCCCTGGGTGGCGAAGCCTCCCCGGACGCGGCCCACGTCGTTCTCGGGCAGGGAGACGCGCTGCGTCCCGCCGCCGGGCGACAGGGGCGCATCGATCCGGTAATGGCGCGCAAGCCGTCCGTTGAGGTGGGTGAAATCGGATGCGACGAGATGGGAGGCGCCGAGATCGCGGTCGAGAAGTTCGCGGAAGTAGGACCGGGTCTCCTGCACGAGGGATCCCTGCAGCAGCGGATCGAAGCTCGAGAACTGGCGGGGGTCGGGCGCGGTGAAGTCGATTTCCTTCAACTGGAGCCACTGGTCGGTGAAGGAGGCAACGAAGCGGGCCGATTTGGGATGGGAGAGCAGCCGCTCGGTTTCCGCCGCGAGGCCGTCGGGGTCGCGCAGGCTGCCGTTCGCGGCGGCCTCGAGCAGCTTTCTGTCGGGGGGGCCGCACCAGAGCGCGTAGGAGACGCGCGAGGCGAGGGCGAAGGCGTCGAGTTCGCCGGGAGGCTCGACGAAGCCGAGAAAGCGCGGCGAGCAGAGGACGGATCGGTAGGCGGCGCGCAACGCCTCGGCGAGGCCGGAGCCTTCGCCGAGGGCGGCGAGGGCGATTTCGCGGTGGGGCGCGAGCTGGGCCTTCGTGACAGGGCGGCGGAAGGCGAGGCGGGCGAAGCGGGGAAGGAGCGTGGCGACGGCGTCTTCGGGCGATTTTTCCCACTCGGCGAGGCCTTTGCCGCCGAAGAGGGCGCGGTGGACGTCCTCGCTCGAGCCCCGGGGATGGATCCGCTCCATCACGATGCCGCGGTGGGCGATGCCCGAGTAGCCTTCAGCGGCGAGATCGCGATCCTTGAAGGAGACGTTGCCCCCGGTGGCGCCGGAGGGAGCTCGTTTGAGGGTGGCGTCGTTCGGGCGCAGCTCGATCTGGTGGCCTTTTTCGATCCAGGCCTCGTAGACGAGGTCGCGGGGCTCGGCAGTGGCCTCGACGAGTCCGGCGAGGGAGAGGAGCGGGGCGTTCGAGTCGCAGAAACCGGTCCGCAGGGTGCCCCAGACGGCGCCGTCGGCGCCGGGGTTGACGGCCTGCACTTGCTGAAGGGTGATGCGGTACCAGCCCGAGGCGGGGGCGGCGGTGGCCCGGAGCCGGCCGAAGAACTGGAGCCCGATGGGCCAGGAGATGCTGCGACCGTCGCGCAGGTCGGGACCGCGGTAGTTGCCACTCCCCCGCTTGATGAGATCCTTGGGGGTGAAGCGGCGTCGGTATTCTTCGTCGCCCTTGAGGGCGCGGCGGAAGGCTTCGCCGAGGGCGAGATCGGCGGTGTCGAGGTAGCGGGCGAGCTGGTGGTAGGAGAGCTGCTGGCCTTCGGCGACGGTCTCGAACCCGTGCGTCGCGGGATCTTCGGGCAGCAGGCTGGCGAGCGGGATGTCGACGTGGAGCAGGTCGTGGAGGCTGTTCTCGTATTCGAGCCGGGTGAGGCGGCGGCCCCGGACCCGCCCCCGCTCGGCGATGTCTTTGCGGTCGGCCTCGAGGAGAGGGGTGGAGAGGGCGGCGAGGAAGGGTTTCAGTTCATCTGCTTCGGGGCGGGGCCGTTTTTCGGGCGGCATCTCGCCGTCGCGAACGCGTTCGTAGACGCGCTGCCAAGTCGGGAAAAGAGCGGGGTCTCCCGGTGCGAAGTCGAGATCGAGCAGGTTGAGACCGCCTTTTTCAGTGTCGGCGTCGTGGCACTCGAGGCAGTGGGCGTCGAGGAAGGAAACCAGCTGGCGGGGCGGCTCGGACGCGCCGAGGGCGGCGGTGCCCGCAAAGATCGCTGCAAGGAGGCTGGTGGTGGACCGAATCATTTCTTGTTGGTTACGAATCTACTTCCGATCGACGCCCCCACAAGGGACGCGTTTCCACGGAACGGGTGCAGGACCGAGTTGTCGGGCCGCCGGGGAAGCCGCTGGTCGCCGAGGGGGCCGGATGTCGAGTCCGTCGTCGCGTCGGGGGGGTGCGGGGAGCGGCTCCAATCCCTTACGCGATGCGCACGCTGCGCTTTTTGTCGAGCTTCAAGACCTGTCCAGGGGCCCAGACGGGCTCGGCCTTGGGGTCGGTCAGCTTTTCGCCGTCGATCTGCACGCTGCCCTGCTGGATGAGACGGCGTGCCTCGGATCCCGACTTCGTCACCGAAAAGACCTGCCCGTAGACCTCGCAGACGACGCCGACGAGGTCGCGCCGCGCACCGGGCGTGAAATCGGGAAGGGCGGCCGCGCCGAGATCCCGGCGGCTAAAAAGGGTCTCCCAGTTGGTGCGGGCGGCTTCGGCCTCGGGCCCGCCGTGGTAGCGGGCCACGAGGTCTGCGGCGAGCTGCTTCTTGGCCTCCATCGGATGCATGGCCGAGTCGATCTCGCGACCCAGCAGCAGGACTGCGTAGCGGGCCATGAGGTCGTCGGAGATGCTCATGAGTTTGCCGAACATCTCGCCGGGCGGTTCGGAGATGCCGACGTAGTTGTCGAGGCTCTTGCTCATCTTCTGCACGCCGTCGAGCCCCTCGAGGATGGGCAGGCAGAGGACGATCTGCGGGTCCATGCCCTCGCCCTTCTGGAGATCGCGGCCGACGAGCATGTTGAAGAGCTGGTCGGTGCCGCCGAGCTCGACGTCGGCGCGGACCACAACGGAGTCCCAGCCCTGCACGATCGGGTATTGGATCTCGTGGAGGCGGACTTCCTGGTCCCGGGCGATGCGGTTCTTGAAGTCCTCGCGCTGCAGCATCTGCTGCATGGTGACGCGGGCGTTGAGCTGGATGACTTCGGAAAAGGTCATCTTGTCGAACCATTCGCCGTTGAAGACGACCTCGGTGCTTTCCCGGTCGAGGATGCGGAAGGCCTGCTCGGTGTAGGTACGGGCGTTCTCGACGATCTCCTCGCGGGAAAGGGGCGGGCGCGTCTTCGAACGGCCCGTGGGATCGCCGATCTGCGCGGTGAAGTCCCCGATGATGAGGACGGCCTGGTGGCCGAACTCCTGGAACTGGCGCAGCTTCTCGAGGACGACGCTGTGTCCGAGGTGCAGATCGGGCGAAGTGGGATCGACCCCCAGCTTGACCCGCAGGGGCGTTCCGCGCTCGAGCTTCTTGAGCAGGCCCGCCTCGCTGATGACCTGCGCGGTGCCGCGCAGGAAGACGGGGAGCTGGTCGGAGGGGGAGTTCATGTCGCGTGGGGAGGCAAGGGCGGGAGCAAGAGGGCGGCAAGGAACATGGTCCGGCCTCTCCCTTCAAGTCAAACCTCCCCACCGCCGCCCCCTTTGTCTTCCGCACCCAGACCCGCGCCGACCAAAACTAAAAATTCTAATAGTCTGGTTATTTGTTAAGGCCAAATGCTCGGTGGTGACTCTATCAGGATTCGGAG
>SLGN01000337.1 GCA_007123695.1 Verrucomicrobiales bacterium | reverse complement strand
CGCCGCCCCCGCCTCCTGGAGCCTCTCCGCGACCCTCGCCGCCTCCGACCGCATCGAGCTGGAGATTTCCGTTCCCGGCCTCGACCCCGCCAACGTGGGCGAAATCCGTTTCTTCAGCGACGACATGCAAGTCGATTCGGACCGGCCGCAGAGGACCGAGCCGGTCGAGGGGCTCGCCGACGCCTTCCGCCTCGTTCTCGCAAGGCCCGACTTCGCCCCGAAATCTCCCGCCCGTCTCTCCGGCCTGCTCCACCGCCCCGGCGGCTGGCCCGGCCTCGACGCCCCCTTCGCCGAGGTCTCCCTGCCCTGGCCCGACGGCACTTTCCCCCACCCAGACGAACCATGAACAAGAAGAGCGCGTTGCTGCCAGGCGAAAAATGCCATTCGAAATGGTGCGAGGTGCGCCGCTCCGGAATCCACGGGCGCGGCCTCTTCGCCAAGCGCTTCATCCCCGAGGGCACCCCCATCATCAAATACATCGGCGAAATCATCGACAAGGAGGAGTCCAACCGCCGCGGATGGGCCCGCATCGCCCACGCCAAGATCACCGGCGACGCCGCCGTCTACATCTTCACCCTCGACGACGAACACGACATCGACGGGGACTTCCCCGAAAACTCGGCCCGCCTCATCAACCACAGCTGCACGCCCAACTGCGAAGCCTACGTCGACGAGGGCACCATCTGGATCTCGGCCCTGCGCGACATCGAGAAAGAGGAGGAGCTCTACTACAACTACGGCTTCGATCTCGAAACCTGGCAGGACCACCCCTGCTACTGCGGCAGCGAGAACTGCGTCGGCTACATTGCCGGCGAGGAATACTGGCCCGACCTGAAACGGCGCATCGCGCGGAAGAAGGCCCGCCTCGCCCGCAAGGCGAAGCTGGCGGCGGAAAAGTGAGCCCCCGGACGCGTCTGCGCCCTTGCCACCCCGACGCCTCCGCGGCTACCCTCGCCGCCATGAAGCTCCCCGCCGCGACCCTCGCCCTCCTTTCCGCCGCCGCCCTCGCCTGCGCCGAGGAGCCCCGCGCCTCGACGCAGTTCCCCGAACTCGCCGACCTGCCCGACCGCACCGAAGAACTGCGCCGCCGCGTCGCCGACGAAGGAGCCCTGATCCTCGAGCCCGGCGTCCACCGCATCACCGGAACCATCGAAATCGTTCTCGAAGGACGCCGCAGCGTCGTCGTTCGGCCCGCCTCCGGGCCCGCCACGCTCGTCATGGACGGACCCGGTCCCGCGCTGCGCATCGTCGGTTCGCACGAGGGCTCCGCGAATCCCCGCGCCTTCCAGCCCACCACTTGGAACGAGCGCATGCCCATCGTCGAGGGGATCGAGATCGTCGGCAACCATCCCGAAGCCGACGGCATCGAGCTTTTCCGCACTTTCGAGGCCATTGTCTCCAAAGTCGCGGTGCGCTGGTGTCGGCACGGCATCCGGCTTCACGAACGCAACCGCAACGTCACCGTGTCCGACGTCAACCTCTACGAGAACCAAGGCGTCGGGCTCTTTCTCGACGACGTCAACCTCCACCAGATCAACGTCTCCAACTCGCACATCAGCTACAACCGGGGCGGCGGGATCGTCGTGCGCGACGGCAACGTGCGCAATCTCCAGGTCACCGGCTGCGACATCGAGGCGAACATGCCCGCCAACGACAAGCCCACCTCCACCGCGAACATTCTGCTCGACGTCTCCGGCTCCCCCGAGGACCGCAGCCGTTCCATCGCCGAGGTGGCCATCACCGGATGCTCCATCCAACACAGCTCCAACTATTCCGGCAGCGACTTCGACAAACTGGCCCCCGGCGGCGCGAACATCCGTCTGCTTGGGAAGGCCATCGCGCCGATCGATTCGGTCACGATCACCGGAAACGTCCTCAGCGACGTCAGCGTCAACGTCGATTTGCGCGACTGCACCGACGTCACCTTCACCGGCAACGTCCTCTTCGCCCCCAATCCCGACAACCTCCACGTCGTGCGCGGCAAACGCATCGTTGTGAACGGAAACACCTTCAACCCGCGTGAATTCAACCGACCCGGCCGCATCGTCTTCGAGGAAAGCGAGGACTGCATCTTCGCGAACAACACTCTGCGCGCTCTCGAGTCCGACGACGGCGTCCTCGTCGTGCGCGACTCGGCCCGGCTTCGCCTCTCAGGCAACCTCATCACCGAATCCGGCAGCGGCATCCGCGTGGAGCGCTCGAGCGACCTCCTCGTGTCGGACTGGGTCGTGTCGGGCCTGCCCCCCGGCGTGCCCTTTGTCGCGGTCGACGATGCGTCCTCGAACATCTCCGAAGGCAACAATCTTCTTGCCGAACCAAACCCGGACGAGTAAGCGCCGCGTCGCCGAGGATTCGCCGCATCGGCGGAAAACGAGATCCGCCGCCACCCGCACTCCAGCACGCGAGTTGTCAAAAGGTCCTTTGCGCAGCGGCCATTCAGCGGTTTCATTCGACTCGTGATCCGTTCCGACAGAACAGCAGCCCGCTTCATCCTGCTCGTCGCCGCGTTGGCGGCGGTCTCTTGCTCGAACCACCTCGGTCCCCATCGCGACCTCCTCGTCGGGGTGCCCGCCACGACCGCCCCGATTCCCGCCGACGACGAACTCAGCGTCACCTACCTCGGCGTCAACGGCTACCTGCTCCGTTGCGGCGGACAGTCCATCCTCGTCGATCCCTTCTTTTCTCGCGTGCCCATGCACCATGCCCTCTTCGGCGGCACCATCGCCCCGCAGCCCGACGCCCTCGCCCAAGGGCGCCGCGCCGGAGCACTGCCGGATCGCATCGACGCCTTCCTCGTCACCCATTCGCACTTCGACCACATCCTCGACGTCCCCCCTCTCCATGCCCAACTCGGCGGCAAGATCGTGACCTCAGAAACCGGCGCGTTTCTCTGCGAAGCCGCAGGCACCCCGCGCCCGGCCCTCCTTCCCTCCTCGCCCGGCGCCGTCCACCGATTCGGCCCCACCACCGTGCACGTTCTCTCAGCCCAGCACGTCCTCGTTTTCGGAACCGTGCCCTTTCCCGGCGAAATCACCGCACCCCTATCCGAAGCGCCTACCAAGCCGAAGGACTGGGTCCTCGGGACTCCGCTCGCCTTTCTCGTGGAAATGGGCGGACGCAGAATCTACATCGAATCCGGCGGAGTGCTCGGATCACCTCCCCCCGTGTCTGGAGTCGATCTCGCGATCGTCGGCACCGCTCTTGGCGGCCAATCGGACCGCTACCCCGAAGCAGCAAGAGCCCTATCGGCTACCTACGTGCTGCCGAGCCACCAAGACAACTTCGTCCGGCCCCTCGAGGATGGATTTCACTTTTCGCCGCTGTCGGATTTTCCCAAGATCAAGTCCCTCCATTGCAATGAGAGACTCCCCGGGCAGCTCGTCCTCATGGACTATTTCCACACCTGGACGCTGCCCGGGCCGCCGAAGTAAGAGGCATCCGCGCAGGGTGGTCACTCCCCCAACGCCTTCTCCACCGCGGCGACGAGTTCGGCGTCATCCGGGCGGACGCGCGTTCCGAATCGGCGGATCAGCCGACCGTCCTTGCCGACGAGAAACTTTTCGAAGTTCCAGGAAATGTCACCAGTTTTGTCGGGATTCTCCGCCGAGGTGAGGTATTGGAAAAGCGGTGCCTTGTCCTCGCCCTTAACCGACACCTTCGAGAACATCGGGAACTCCACGGAATACTTCGAGGTGCAGAAGTCCGAAATCTCCTCGTTGCTGCCCGGCTCCTGTCCCCCGAAATTGTTCGCCGGAAAGCCCATCACCACGAGGCCCTGTTCCGAATACTTCGCGTAGAGCGCCTGCAGCGGATCATATTGCGGAGTCGCCCCGCACCTCGAAGCCACATTGACGATCAGGAGAACCTTGCCCTTGAACTCCGAAAGATCCGTCTCCCGTCCCTCGATATCGGAGACTCGGAAATCCAACACGGAGTCGGCGGCGCTGAGCGGAAGCATGGCGGAAACGAAAAGAACGAAGAGAGTCGAGGACGTCAACTTCATGGCATCGCGAAAATACGACTGAACGTGTTACGCGCGAGCCCAGGAAAGGAGACATTTTCGTTTCAATCCTGTCTCGACGGCATGCCCCATGCCCGACCGGGGAAGTCTGGCTTTTCGGGGCGCTGATACGCATCAGGTGCGCGGACGGAAGGGGGAAACAGGGGCTTGGCTGCTGAGATTCGCCGGATTGGGGGTGCGGGAGAGACCGGGATAGCGGTTGATCGTTTGGGCGGTGGCGACGGGTATGTTCCTCATGGCCCCACCGGTGCGGGGACCGATGGTGAAAATTCCGGTCCGCACCGCGAACCTGCGGTTGCCGTAGCGAACGCCCATGAAGTAGCGCCCGTGGGGAAGGTTGGCGAGCGTGTAGTTGCCGACTGCGTCGGTGCGGACGCGACGGATGAGGCGGCGGCTCCCGTTGGGCATGATACGGTAGACCCAGATCGTCGAAGCGACCCCGCCTTTTTCTTGGGGATCAAGACGGCCATTGCCATTGGGGTCGTTGAAGATCGTTCCGCGGATGGTCTTGGTGGGGCGGTTCGCCTGCGCTGCGGCAGCGTCGGGGAACAAAAAGATTGCCGTCGCGGCGAGCGCAAGGGCCAAGGGCGCTTTCATCGCTGTCATGGTATGCGGGTTGGTGGGGAGGGAGGTTTCGGGTGACGACAGCGCAACGGTTCAATAGACGACGGCGAGCCGGAGACCGAAGATGTTCTGTTCGAAGTCGAAGACGGGAATATTGGTGTCGTTGCGGTTATGATGGAAGAAAATTCCCCATTCGCCTAGCAAATTTTCGGACAACTTGACGGGATGACTGAGGTCGAGGGCGAGGCGAAGGAAGTTGTCCTGTCGGGTCAGGG
>SLGN01000688.1 GCA_007123695.1 Verrucomicrobiales bacterium | reverse complement strand
TTCGATGCTGGCGTAGTCGGTCATCAGCGAACGCATCTTCACCTCGGTGCCGAACTCGTCGCGGAGGCCTTTGCTGACCTGAGTGAGCAGCAGCGAATCGAAACCCAACTCGAGAAAGCTCGACCCGGCGTCGAGCTCTTCGGCGGGGATGCCGGAAAGATTCGTCAGCACCTCGCGGACTTTTTCGGCAAGGGCTTCGGTTCGTGGGGCAGGTTCGCTCGGTTTCATCGCGGCGGCAGGCTGGGCAGTGGCGTCTGGGGAAAAAATTGTCGGGACGGCGGGGGCGCTCAACAGGGTTGGCTGGGCGACCTGACCCTGTTGAGTCGGCGACCCAAGAGGGTTGAATGCGGGCATCATGCCAGCCATTCCCGCCATTCCCGCCATGGGATCGGGCTGGGCCTCGACCCAGTGGCGCTTGCGCTCGAAAGGATAGGTCGGCAGGGGGAGACGCTTGCGGGCCTCGCCGGCGTAGAAGCGCGGCCAGTCCACCGGCGCCCCGGCGCACCAGAGGCGACCGAGCGAGGCGAGGGTCTGCTCGTGGTCGGAGCCTTCCTCATCCTTGGGATGGCGGCAGCTCGGCACTGCGAGGTGGCCGGCTTTGCGATCGAGGATGGCCGCCGCCAGCGAGACAAGCGTCTGCCCGGGACCGGTCTCGACGAAGAACGCGGGGCCGCCGCTGTCGCTGGCGAGGCGCTCCAGCGCGGCGGCGAAGCGCACCGTCTCGCGGAGGTGACGGGTCCAGTAGCCCGGATCAGTGGCCTGCGCCTCGGTCAGCAGCCCGCCACTGACGGTCGAGACCACGGGGATCTGCGGCGCGCTAAAGGCGACGGACTCGACGACTTTGGCGAACTCGGGCAACACCGAGTCCATCATTCGCGAGTGGAAGGCGTGCGAGGTGTGCAGCGCCGACGCCGCGACGCCCTCGGCGGCGAGGGCCTCGGCGAAGGCGTCGACCGCCTCGTGCGGCCCGGCGACGACGCAGAGCGAAGGACCGTTCACCGCGGCGAGGTCGAGGCTTTCCGGCAGGCGCTCAAGCAGCTCGGTCTCGGGCAGGCGCACCGAGAGCATCGCGCCCGAGGGCAGGTCGCTCATGAGGCGACCGCGCGCGGTCACGAGGGCGAGACCGTCCTCCAGCGAAAAGACGCCGGCATGGCAGGCGGCGACGAACTCGCCCACGCTGTGGCCCGCCATCGCCACTGGCTCGAAACCCCAACTGCGCCAGAGCTCGGCGAGGGCGTACTCCACGGAAAAGATCGCGGGTTGGGCGAGGCGGGTGTCCTTGAGCTGCTCGGCGAGGGCGGCGCGCTCCTCGGGACCAGTCCCGGCAGGCGGGTAGAGGAACTCGGCGAGGTCGATTCCGAGCACGGGCCGCAGGATCTCGGCGCAGCGATCCATCGTCTCGCGGAAGCGCGGCTCGCTCTCGTAGAGCCCGCGCGCCATGTCGATCTGCTGCGAGCCTTGACCGGGGAAAAGGAAATAGAGGGGGCGGCGGGCCGAGGGTTCGGCATCGCAGCCTCCGACTGCGGCACCCTCCGGCGCGTCCGCCGTTCCCGAGACTCCGGCCTTGGCGTCCGCCGCTTTGGCCGCGAGATCGGCGAGGTCGCGGGCGACGATGGCGCGGCGATGGCGGAAAGGCTCGCGTCCCGTCGCCAGGGTCCACGCGGCGTCGGCGGGATCGGCGGCGACCGGCGAAGGCCCCCAAGGCTCGGCCGCCCAGGCCGCGAGGTTGCTGCCCATGGTCTCCAGCGCGCTTGCGGTCTTCGCCGAGAGCACGAAAAGCTGTGCCGAGCGCGGCGAAGGCTCGGATCGGACCTCCGGCGCCTCCTCCAGCACGAGGTGGGCGTTGGTCCCCCCCACCCCGTAGGAGCTGATCCCGGCGCGGCGCGGCGCTCCGTCCGGCCCTGGCGCCCAGTCGGAGAGCGTCGCGTTCGGATAGAAGGGGCTGCTCTCGAAATCGATCTTCGGGTTCGCTTTCGTAAAATGCAGCAAGGGCGGGAGCTGTCGCCGCTCCAGCGAAAGCGCGGTCTTGATCGTGCCCGCGACGCCCGAGGCTACGTCGAGGTGGCCGATGAAGGTCTTGGCCGAGCCGAGGGCGCAGAACTGCCGCTCCTCGATCCCCGCCTCCTCGAAAGCCCGCACCAGGCCCGCGAACTCGATCGGGTCGCCCAGCGGCGTGCCGGTGCCGTGCGCCTCCATCGCGGTGATGCTGCGCGGATCGATCCCCGCGTCGCGCTGCGCCATGCGGATCGCCTCGGCCTGGCCGGGGATGCTGGGGGCGGCGTAGCTGTTCTTGCAGACGGCGCCGTCGTTGTTCAGCCCCACCCCGCGGATCACCGCGTGGACGTGGTCGCGGTCGCGCAGGGCGTCGGAGAGGCGCTTCAGCACCACGACCCCGGCCCCGTTGCCGAAGACCGTGCCCGAACCCTGCTCGTCGAAGACGCGGCAGTGGCCGTCGGCCGAGTTCATCCCCTGCTCGGTGTGGAAATAGCCGCGGCGGTGCGGCAGGGTGATCGCCACCCCGCCCGCGAGCGCCATGTCGCAGAGCCCGTCGCGGATCGCGCGGCAGGCCTCGGCGATGGCCACCAGCGAGGTCGAGCAGGCCGTGCCCACCGAGACGGCGGGGCCGCGGAGGTTCATCTTGAAGCTCACCCGCGTCGCGAGGTAGTCCTTGTCGTTGCCCAACTCGGTCTGCAGCGAGCCGACGCGGATCTGGCGGATCGCGTCGTCGAGGAAGGCGCGGTCGGTGCAGAGGTTCGCCAGCAGATAGGTGTCGATGTAGGCCCCCGCGTAGACCCCGACCCGCTCGCGGCGCGCTTCGCTGCCGTAGCCGGCGCGCTCCATCGCCTCCCAAGCCAGCTCGAGGAAGACCCGCTGCTGGGGGTCCATGATCTTCGCGTCCTTCGGCAGGATGCCGAAAAAGGCCGCGTCGAAGAGGTCGATGTCCTCGACCACCCCCTTCGCCGGCACGTAGCCGGGCTGGTCGAACTCCTCGGGAAAGTCGAGCTCCTCGCGGCGGAAACGCGAGATCGTCTCCACTCCTCCGACGAGATTTCGCCAGAAGGCCTCCGGATCGTTCGCCCCCGGTACGCGGCAGGCCATCCCGACGATGGCGATGGCGCGGTGGTCGATGGTCCCGTCGTTCGGGGCGGTTCGATCTGGAGTCATGGGACGGTGAAAACGAGAGCCAGGAATCTCACGGCTCGGCGGGACATTACTGCAAAATTTCGAAAATGCGGATGCCTCAAACAATAATATAAAAATTATAACAATTTCAATTAATTTTATTTTCACCTTCCGTTTTCGAGTCCCGCGCCCACGGCTCAACGTCCGGGCTGAAGCTCGACCGTCCAACTGCCTCGCAGTCGGCCCGCCAACAGCGAACCCTCCGCGCGCCTGTATTTTTCCCCGAAGGTCGCCGAAGGAGGGCAGGTGGTTCCTCTATCGTTCGCCCGGTTCAACGGGCGAACGGAGCGCACGCCAGCGCGGGGAAGTCGCGGCGCCATTGCCGGAGTTCCCCGTGATCGAGTTCGGCCCGCAAAGAGCAGGGATCGGCGCCCGCCTCGGCGAGGATTTCCCCTTTCGGCCCGACGACGAGACTCGCGCCCGGAAAGGAGAGATTCGGGTCGCTGCCGGCCCGGTTGACCCCGACGACATACGCGAGGTTCTCGATGGCCCGGGCGCGCAGCAGCGTGGTCCAATGATCGACGCGGGCGACCGGCCAGTTCGCGACCACGACGAAAAGCTCGGCGCCGAGAGCGGTCGCCTCGCGGAAAACTTCGGGAAAGCGCAGGTCGTAGCAGATCAGCGGCGACACCTTCCACCCGTTGATCTCGAAGACGACGGCGCGGTCGCCTGCGGGATAGTGGTCGCCCTCGTTGGCGAGGGGGAAGGGATTTCGCTTACGGTAGCGGGCCAGTTCGGCGCCGTCGGGCCCGAAGCAGACCGCCTCGTTGGCTCCCTCGCCCGGCTCGTCGCCCGTGGCGGCGACGCCGGCGAGGACATGGCAGCGATGGCTCGCGGCGAGGTCCGAAAAGAACCGCTCCGACTCGCCACCGCGAGGCTCGGCCACCTTGCCCACGTCCATCGAAAAACCCGAAGTCGCAAGCTCGGGAAGCACGACGAGCGTCTCCTCCGCAAGCGGACCAAGCGAGGAGAAAGCCTCGCCGATCCTGGCAAAGTTCGAAGCCCTGTCCTCCCACGCGATCTCCGTCTGCAAGCCGACGACTGTCATCTTTTACTCTTAACCGTCGATCTTCCGCAGATCAACGCCTCACTCTCCAAACTGCCAGCGCACCACCTTGCCATCCGCCCCTTCGATCTCGATGAACCGGATCTCGACGCTTTCTCCGCGTGCTGCGGGAAGATGGATCCGCAGGGTGCCGCTGCGCCCCTCGACCGGGGCGTCGAGCGCGACGCTTTCCCATTCCCCGCCGCCGGACAGGGCGTAGTCCACCGACTGGCCCTCCTCGGGAAACTCCTCCTGCCCTTCGGTCTTCCAATGCAGCCTCCCCTCCCCCGCAGACGCCGCTCGCAGCTCGAGCGCCACGCGCAGCGGACCTTTGAATCGGGCCCGGGCCGTGCCGAGGAAAGGCGCCGGTCCCGAGGCGGTCACCCGCAGAGCGCCGTCGGCCAACTCCGCTTCGCATCGTCGCGCAACGAGTCCGTCCATCGCGCCCTCGACCGTCGTCGCCGACGGGGCGGTCGCTTTTGCCTCTCCCGACCAGGCCGGGTTCGGCAGAGGCGCGGCGGCGCCGGTGTCGGCGATGAAGCGTTCCACCAGCGCCTCCAGTTCAGCGACTTTGTCAGGATGCTCGTCGGCGAGGTTCCGGGTCTCGCCGATGTCCTCGCCGAGATGGTAGAGTTCGACGCGGC
>SLGN01000490.1 GCA_007123695.1 Verrucomicrobiales bacterium | reverse complement strand
GGCGCCGCGCGACTTCGTGCGCCATTGGACCGTCGCCGAACTCGCCGAGTCCTCCGCCGGGGACCGCGTGCCCGACCTCGACCGGGGCCGCGAGCTGTTCGCCGCCGTCCTCTGCGCCCGCTGCCACGTCTGCGGCGCCGAAGGCCGGCCCGTCGGGCCCGACCTCTCCACCGTGGCGAGCCGCTTTTCGCGCGGCGACCTGCTCGAGGCCATCATCGAACCCTCCGCCGTCGTCGCCGAGGTCCACCGCAATCTCGTCGTCGCGAAGACGGACGGCACCACCGTGATGGGCCGGCTCGTCCAGAACGACTTCCGGGGTTCGCAGCTCGTGCTCGCGACGAATCCCTTCCGTCCCTCCGAGCTCGTCTCCGTCCCCAAGTCCGAGATCCGCAGTTGGGAGGAGTCGCCCGTCTCGCCGATGCCCCCGGCCCTGCTCGACACCCTCGAAGCCGACGAGATCGAGGATCTCCTCGCCTTCCTCCTCTCCGGCGGGAATCCGCCGCAGGCCTCGGCGAGCCGCTGAAGGGCGCGGCCGCCGGCCCGATGGAGACCGACGAGGGCGAGGCCTGCCCGAAGCGCGACCGATGCCGATGCGCTCACCGGTTCAAACCTGACTCTACGGTCAATGTTCCTGCGGAATGCTGCGGAGACACCGAGGTTGCTGCGGCGATGTTCCGTTTGCCATGAACAACATCTATCCCTACGAAGAGTTCCTCGAGTACGAGCCCCGCCCATCCAGCGCCGACGACGGTTTCGCCACCCTCAGCGTCTGGGAGCGCAGCGAGGACCGCGACATCTACACCAAGGTCAAGTTCAACGCGAAGGGCGGCATGCGCTTCGAGGAGGAGGACATCGACTGGACCTTCGCCGACATGATGGACGGCGGACCCCAGACCCGCTACGAGCGCTACGACGTGCCTGCGAGCCGCCGCGCCGCCTTCATCGCCCGCTACCTCGGCCCGGAGGAGATCGACGAGGGCGAGGCCACCAACGAGCGCCTCAAGGAGGAACTCGGCCGACGCCTCGACGCCGGGGCCAAGATCGGCGACATGCTGCGCCGCGGCGGCTTTGCCTGATTTAGCCATCCCGCTTCTCCGCCAGGATCGCCGCCGCCGCCTCGATCTGCCGAGTCACGATGCCGCGCATCTCCACCTGGCGCGGGCTCCAGTGCAGGACGAGGATGCGCCCGTAGCTGGCGAGGGGTTCGTAGGGTGCCACGAAGATGCGTTTTTCGTCCAGGCCCGGCAGGGCGAGACCGGGGAGCACCGCCGCGCAGCTTCCTTGGGCGACGAGCTGCCGCACCTGAAGCATCGAGCCGCATTCGAAGCGGGGGTGAAAGGAGAGCCCCGCCTTGGCCATTGCCTCGCGGATCGCCCGGTCGAGCTGCCCGCCGTCGCGTCCCGAGGCGAAGGGCAGCTTGGCCCACAGATCGGGATCGGAGAGGTCGGCAAGACCCGCGCCCCTCGGCATGAGGCGTTTCGGCACGCAGAGGTGGAAGGTGACCTTCGCGAGGGGCAGGCAGTTGCGCTTCGAGGGCTCGGCAATCGCGTCGCGGCGGACCACCGCGAAATCGACGCTGCCCTCGCGCACCGCCTCGACGAGGGCGTGGCTGCGGTAGGAGGCGGTGTGGAGCTGCGCGCCGCCGAGGGCTTCGGCGAGGGAGGGGAGGCGCGGCGCCACGAGGGACTCCAGGGTGCTGGTGCCCGCGCCGAAGACGAAGACCTTGGGCCGCCCCTCCTGCTCGCGCCGGAAATCGTCGAGCCCCTGGATCTGGCCGCGCACCAATCCGGCGAGCCGCCGGCCCGCCGGGGTCAGCACGAGGCCCTTGCCGCGGCGCTGGGTCAGCTCGGCGCCGAAGAACTCCTCCAGCTCGCGGATTTGGCGGCTGATCTGGCTTTGCCGCACCGGATCGCCCGGTGCAGCCTTGGCGATGCCCCCGGCCTCGGCCATTTCGAGGAAGCTGCGGAGCCGGTCGAGGGAGAGTCCGGATTTGGAGAAGAGAGCAGCGAACATGATGGTCGATGTATCGGTAGGTGATCGGGATCTCCCTGGCAACGAAATCAAGAGGCGCATCAAACGGCAATAGGCGCATCAAACGGATGGATTCCCCTTCGCCTCAAATCGCAGGTCGTGCTCTCCTCCGTGCCGATGGACTCTCACTTCACCTGGACAAGATTCCCCGCGTCCAGCGCCCGCTCGCCATTCCAGCGGTAGGCGGTCGCGGGGGCTCCGTGCCCGAGCCCGAAGTCGAGGCAGGCGACGTTGGGCGTTCGCAGCTCCGGGGCGTACCCGATCAGCTTGTAGTGGCCGAAGAAGACGGGCGGCTCGTCCTCGCCGTAGGCGAGGATGTCGGCAAGCCCCTCGACCTCCGCCGGTCCCTCCGGCAGATCCTTCTGCGCGGGGAAGGCCATCCCGTGCCAGCTTTGCCCCTTGATCGGGCCCCACCAGCGCACCCGCATGTGGTGGCGCTCGATGCGGTTGGCGTCGAGGAAGCTCAGTCCGTCGGGCATCTTCATCTCGATGCCCTTGAGGACTCGCTCGATGGCCTGCCAGGTCGCCGTGCCCTTCCGGCTCGCTTCGATGAAAAAGTCGTAGTCGCTCAGAGTGCGCCTCTTGAGAAATTCGATGTCGCCCGGCACCCACGCCGCATGGACGGCGCGGAAGGCTCCGAGATCGAGGAAGAGGGGAAGGCCGCGCATCCACTCGACCCATTCGGGGATCTCGCGCTCGTAACCTTCGAAGGATCTGGTCGTGGCGGCGATTTGCCCTTTGTGCTTGTCGTTGTTTTCCCGCAGCGGTTTGCCCGAGCGATCCACGGTGTGGTAGGCCGCGAAGTTGAACTCGTGGTTGCCCATGATTGCGAGCGCCGCCCCTGAATCGACGAGCCGCCGCACCAGCCGCAGCACGCCCCGGCTGTCGGGCCCGCGGTCGATGAAGTCGCCGAGGAAGAGGAGCTTGCGGCCCTCGGGATGGGCGAGCGAGCCGCCAGCCTCGCGGTAGCCGAGTTTCGAGAGCAGGCGCTCCAGGGCGCCGAGTTCGCCGTGGATGTCGCCGACGATGTCGTAGGGTTGGAGGGGTTGCTTGTTCATGACTCCGTGACCTTCGCATGGCCTTTGAGAGGGGAAACGTCGGGAACTGCATGTTGCCTGACTGAAGGGCCAGGAATTGTTTCCAGTTGGATTCGGAATTCCCAACTGCTCGCTGAGTCTCATGGGGTCCTCTCGCGCGACGGCGCTACGGCGAGGGAGCGCGCACCTTGCCCGCCGAGATCGGGCTGAGATCGATCAGGAGCCGGTCGATCACCTGCCGCAGTTCCTCGGGAGTGAACTCGCGCCCGATCAACTGCTCGACCAGTTCCGCCTGCCTTGGCTGTCCGAAGGCGAGCCGGTAGATCGCGAGGGTTTTGAGGATGAATCAGGATTGGTGTGGCGCAAGCGGCAGTCCGAGTCGCTCGAGGCGCTCGTCGAGCAGCGCGAGGTAGGCAGCTTGCTTGGGCGGGGAAAGATGGCAGCTCGCGATGAGGCGCTTCCATTCAGGGGCGGCGGCGGCGAGGTCCCGTGCCAAGGCTTCGATCATGGCGGGAGGCAGGCCGAGGCGGCGGCGGCAGTAGTAGTCCCACCAGAGCTCACCGCTCAGCTTCCGCTTGCGAGAGCTCAAGGGGGGGCAGATCCCGCAGCTTCGGGTGGAGGATGCGCAGTCCTGTGGGCGAAAAGCGCGAACCTTCCGGGATCTCCTCGAGCGTGATCGGGCAGTGGGGCATGACGCGGATTCAGGAAAGCGCGGCGCTTGCGGTCTCAGAAACCGTGAGCGATCCCACGAGGTCGGCCCCCACGGTCACGAGCTGCCGGAAGCAGTCGCGCCGGTCGATCTTGTGCTTGCGAAGCAGCGCCTCCAGTTGCGGCCCCTCGGGCAGCAGCCCTTCGAAGGGGGGAGGGAAGTCCGGGAACTCGTAGGCCTCCGCCCGCAGCGGCATCGTCAGCGAAACCGGCGGCCCCTCGTAGCCCTCGAGGTAGTCGAAGCGCCATCCGCCCTCCGCCGCCTCCCGCAGATGCCCCGCGAGCACTCCATGCTGCCGCACCTCCGCGATTCTCCCCAGTTCATCCTTCATAATTCATAATTCATCCTTCCTCCCTCCACCTCCCCACCAGCGGTCCCTCGGGTTCGAGGCGCAGGTTCAGCACCGCCAGCACTGCGAGCAGCTTACTCCAAGTCGTCCGCCCGTGCCCCGCCTCGAGATCCTGCACCACGTAGCGGCTCACCCCCGCGTGGCGGGCCAGATCGGTCTGGCTCAGCCCCGCACGCTTGCGGTGCCAGACGATCAGGGAGGCGAGGGCGTCGGATTGCATGGAATATCAGGCGGATGTTAGGAGATTTGGCTAGCGAGGGTGTCGATCAGTCTAGAATTGGAGGTTCTGCCCGAAATATCAAGCAGAAATCGGGAATTGGCAAGGTTTGGGTGGGCATGCGTATCTCGTGGCTGGGAAGGTATGGCCCATCGACCTGACGCTGGATGGGCTGCCTCAGGTGGTCGAGGAGTTGGAATATCGGGCGGGAAAGAATCGATCAATCGGAGAGCCAGTAGCAGGCCGGCGGGGCCGGGATGGCGAGGATGCGGGCGTCGAGTGCGGTCCGCTCCTGCCCCTTGCGGGCGGAGGCGGTTTCCAGCACGCGGAAATCCTCCCATCGCTGGGCTACTGACGTAGCCATGCTCCACGCCGCGCTCTTCCAAGAAGAGGTGCAGGCCCTTCAGCTTGCGTGCGGTCAATTCCGCATCCTCATACTTCACCTCGAAGGGCACCTCGAAGGGCACGAGCCGATTGCCGGTCTCGGCGATCAGATCGACCTAAAATGGTATTTTTATCAATCCAATCCTCGAAGCCCTGCGCGATGAACCAAGCATCGATTTCGGCTTGGGTGACCGCGATCAGGTCGAGTCGCGGCTGGCAGATTCACACGGCGAGATCGTCTTCACAGGCAAGGATGCCTTTCGGGCGGTTGATGCCGGGGGGGATGAGGTTCTGGAGGCTGAGGCGTTCGAGATTCTGCTCCGGCGTGGCTTCCCAAAGGCGGAAGCGCCAGACGTCATGATCGGCGGGAACGAGCGCCAGGTCGATGCCGGGCGCGAGGCCGAAGCCGCCGAGACAGATTCGAGAGTGGACGGACTGGGACTCGAACCCAGGACCAATTGGTTAAAAGCCAACTGCTCTACCGACTGAGCTATCCGTCCGGGAGAGCGAGGATGCGACGTGCGATCCCGCGTCGGAGGGCAGAGTCTAGCAGCTCGGCGACTTCATGCAAGCGAAAGTTCATCCAGAAGTCCACGAAGGGACCGGCGGGGCGGATCGAGGCGGTAGGTGCGAAAGCCGGCCCGCTCGGCGCCGGACCAATCGCAGACGGGGTCGTCGCCCACGTGGAGGATGCGGTCGGGGGCGACGCCGAGGTCTTCGCTGACGCGGGCGAATAGCTGCGGGTCGGGCTTGGAAAGCCGTTGCTCGCACGAAAGGTAGAGCCCCTCGAAGTGACCGAGCAGGCCGATGTCGGCGAGGATGCGGCGCAGCCGGGCGTCGAAGTTGGAAAGGACGACGCAACGGCAGACGGAGGAGACCCGCGCGAGGACTTCGGCGGCGTCGGGCGCGGCCAGCCAGGCTCCGGGCTCCTCGAAGCGCCGGTAGAGCTCGTCGAAGAAGTCTGCGTAGGCATCGTCGCCGAAGGGGGCATTCGCCTCGCGGAAAACCTCGCGGACGAGGCGGCTCCACCAGGTCCGCTCGTCGGGCTCGGGCTGGTCGGGCTGGTCGGGCTGGTCGGGCTGGTCGGATGAATGGGCCGGGGAGGAGAAGGGCGGCGGGGTGCGTTTCCAGACTCTGCCGAAGGCCCGGCCGAGCTGGTCGGGCTCGGCGCACACTCCGTGGCGGGCGGCGGTCCGCGCGTAGGTGGCGCCGACGGGCTCGGCGAGGCGGATGAGGGTTCCGGCGGCGTCGAAGCTGGCGACTTCGGGTAGGGCGGGGGGCATGGCGGGATCGGGGCGGAAGCTTTGTCGATTCGGGGCTTGATTTGCGGGGAATTGCGTGTTGCCTTGTGCGCAGGTTGCGGCTACTGTCGCGATCCTGCAAACTTGGGGCAGCGGGTTTCCGGACCTGCAATGGAAGAAGTGGGCTTGTCCCGCTTTTTTTTGTCCCCTCAAAGGAGGACGAGCTCGAGAAAATGACAAACGAACTACTGGCACTTTTCGAATACTACGAG
Organism: Verrucomicrobiales bacterium; assembly: GCA_007123695.1. GTDB lineage: Bacteria > Verrucomicrobiota > Verrucomicrobiia > Verrucomicrobiales > DEV007 > Arctic95D-9. The sequence continues at coordinate 10,272 of SLGN01000490.1, read as the reverse complement.
AAGGAGAAGGGAATCCGGCGCGAGACGATGGTCGAGGCGCTCGAGACCGCTCTCCTGTCGGCTTCTCGCAAGAGCATCGGGCCGGCCCGGGGGATGAGGATCCAGATCGATCCGGACAAGGGGGACATCCGCGCCTTCGCCAGCCTCTTGGTGGTCGATCGCGTCAAGAACGGCTACGAGGAAATCGACATTTTTACAGCCCGAAAGATCAAGCCGGATGCGAATCCCGGCGACGAGCTAGAGGTCGACATCACGCCCAAGAACTTCGGACGCATCGCTGCCCAGACGGCGAAGCAGACGATGATGCAGCGTCTCCGCCAGGCGGAGAAGGAGATGATCTACGACGAGTTCAAGGACCGCGCCGGCGACATCGTCAGCGGCACGGTGCGGCGCTTCGAGCGCGGCGACGTCTACGTCGATCTCGGCAAGTTCGAGGGGGTCATGAACCAGCGCGAGCGCGTCGCGACCGAGGAATACAATGTCGGTGACCGGATCCGCGCCTACGTGGTGGCGGTGGAGAACGGCGCCCGGGGCCCGGAGATCCTTCTCTCGCGGAGCCATCCGAACTTCGTCCGCCGGCTCTTCGAGTCGGAGGTCAGCGAGATCGCCGACCACACCGTGGAGATCCGTTCGCTGGCGCGCGAGGCGGGCTACCGCACCAAGATCGCGGTCCACAGCGCCGACGAGAAGGTCGATCCGGTGGGTGCCTGCGTCGGTCTGCGCGGGGCGCGGGTCAAGAACATCGTGCGCGAGCTCAACAACGAAAAAGTGGACATCATCCGCTGGACCGACGATATCCGCCAGTTCGTGACCGAGGCGCTCAAGCCTGCCGAGCTCAAGTCCATCCAGATCGACGAGGAGAAGCGGGCCATCCTGGTGAAGGTCGACGAGTCCGAGCTTTCCAAGGCCATCGGTCGCCGCGGCCAGAACGCCCGGCTCTCGGCCCGGCTCATCGGTTGGGAGGTTCAGGTGCAGAAGGACGAGTCGGCCCACGAGGCCTTCGAGGCGCAGGTCGCGGAGGCGGCCGCGCTGCTTTCGGAGTCGCTCGGCCTCGACTCGGAGACTTCGCAGAAGCTGGTGCGCGGCGGCGCTGCCAACCTCGACATGATCGTGCACGGCATGGACGAGGTGGACATCGCCGACATTCTCGCCATCGACGTCGAGGAGGCCCGCGCGATCCGCAACAAGGCCATCGTCGCCAGCGGCGAGCCGCTGGACGATACCGGCGGCGGCGAGGTCGTCTCCGCCGAGGTGGCTTCCGGTGAAACTGCCGCCGTGGCGGCACCCGAGCCCGAGCCCGAGCCCGAGCCTGCGCTTGCTGCTCCGCCCGAACCCGAACCCAAGCCGGAAGAGGATTCGCCCGCCCCGCCCCGTTGATCCGGGCGGCGTCGGCCCCGGGTCGGCGCGGGGCATCTTGAATTGACAATGGCAAGCACGGCACCAAGATAACACCTCCGACCTCGCCGGGCGTTTCCCGGCTGGCGCCTCTCCCCGTTTTCCCTATGCCCCCCCGCAAGAACAATCCCGAAACCGATTCCGCCAGAGATGGCGAGGCCGACGCGAAGACCCTCGACGAGCGCAAGGCTTCGGCCCTGAACCTCCTCGACAAGGGGGAGCGCAAAAGCAAGGTGCGTGCTGTTCCCGCAGCGGAGCAGGGATCGCTCTACGGGCACCTCGGGAAGTCGAATCCTCTCGACGCCATCGCCGAGGCTAGGGCCACGGACCGTGCCGCCGCCGCCGCCGCCGAAGACGTCGGCGAGGTGGCGGAGGAAGAGGAGCCGACGAAATCGGTCGAGGTCGTCGGCGACAAGAAGATCATCCATTTCAAACCGCCAATCATCATCAAGGAACTCGCCGCGATGATGGAGCTGAAGCCCGTGCTGCTGATGCAGGACCTCATGGAGATGGAGATCTTCGCGAGCCTGGGGCAGGCGATCGAGCCCGAGATCGCGGCGAAGGTCTGCGAAAAGCATGGCTTCATCTTCGAGAAGGAGCGCCGCGAGAAGGGCGCCGGGGTCCACAAGGTCGAAGAGGTCATCGAGGTTCCCGAGGCGCCCGCGCCCGAGGAGCTGGAGGAGGACCAGCTCGAGCTGCGGCCCCCCGTGGTCACCTTCATGGGCCATGTCGACCATGGCAAGACCTCGCTGCTCGACGCCTTCCGCGGATCGCGCGTCGTCCACGGCGAGGCCGGCGGCATCACCCAGCACATCGGGGCCTACCAGGTGGAGCGGAAGGGGCACACCGTGACCTTCATCGACACCCCGGGCCACGCCGCGTTTTCGGAAATGCGGGCCCGCGGCGCGAACGTCACCGACATCGTGGTGCTGGTGGTCGCCGCCGACGACGGCCTGATGCCGACCACGCTCGAAGCCATCGACCACTGCCGCGCCGCCGGCGTCACCATCGTGGTGGCGATCAACAAGGTCGACATTCCCCGCGCCGACGTTGATCGGGTCAAGCGCCAGCTCCAGGAGATCGACCTCGCTCCCGAGGACTGGGGCGGCAGCACCATCTGCGTGGAGGTCTCGGCGAAGACCGGCCAGGGACTCGACGACCTTTTCGAGATGATCCATCTCCAGGCCGAAGTGCTGGAGCTCAAGGCCAGCCCCGAGGGCCCCGCCCGCGGCGTCGTCATCGAGGCCCGCACCGAGGCTGGCAAGGGCCCCACCGGCACCGTCCTCGTTCAGAGCGGCACTCTGCGGGTGGGCGACGCCTTCATCTGCGGCGTCGTCTCCGGCAAGGTCAAGGCGCTCCTCGACGACTGCGGGCAGCGTCTCGATTCGGCGGGGCCTTCGGTCCCGGTGGAGATCGTCGGCTGCTCCGGCGTGCCGAGCGTGGGCGACGAGCTCGTCGAGCTGGAGAACGAGCGCAAGGCGAAGAAGCTCAGCGAGGAGCGTCTCGAGCAGCAGCGCCAGGCCAAGCTCGCCCCGACCCAGCGCTCCGCCCTGGAGACGCTTTTCAACAACATCGAGCAGGGCAAAAAGGCCTCGCTGCGGCTCATCGTCAAGGCCGACGCCCAGGGTTCGCTCCAGGCCATCGAGAAGTCGCTCGCCGAGATCGATTCGGCGAAGATCTCCGCCGAGATCCTGCGCCAGGGCGTGGGTCCGATCACCGAGGCCGACGTCCTCCTCGCGAGCGCGTCGGACGCCGTGCTGATCGGCTTCAACACCAAGGTCGAGGCCAAGGCCCAGCCCGTGGTGAAGCGCGAGGGCGTCCAGGTGAAGCTCTTCTCCATCATCTACGAGCTGATCGACCAGGTGAAGGAGGCCATGCTCGGGATGCTCGAGCCCGAGACCCGCGAGAAGGTCATCGGCCACGCCAAGGTGCTCCAGGTCTTCAAGCTTTCCTCCGGAAAGGTGGGCGGCTGCTCGGTCACCGACGGTCGCGTCGCCCGCAAGGCGAGGGCCCGCGTCCTGCGCGACGGGGTGCCGATCTACGACGGCGGCTTCACGACGCTGCGTCGCTTCAAGGACGACGTGAAGGAGGTCAAGGTGGGTCTCGAGTGCGGGATCAAGCTCGGCCGTTTCAACGACTACCTCGAGGGCGACGTGATCGAATGCTACGAGCTTGAGAAGCTCGAGCAGACTCTCTGATTCCCCGCCCGTTGCCCCGGGCATCCCGGTCCGCCGCCGGGAAAACCAGTCCTCCGCCCCAGACCGACGATGAGCCAGCGACTCGACCGTATCAACGAGCTCCTCCGGCGCGAGATCAGCAGCTGTATCGAGAAGGGCTTCGAATTCCCCGGCGTCCTCGTCACCGTCCATGCCGTCGATACCGCCGTGGATCTCAAGGACGCCAGCGTCCACGTCGGCGTGATCGGTTCGCCCGAGGAGCGCCGCAAGGTGGTGAACAAGCTCAACGGGCGCCGCGGCTTCATCCAGGGGGTGGTGATGAAGCGCGTCGTCTTGCGCAACACGCCCCAGCTCCATTTCAAGCTCGACGATTCGGTGGAGCGCGGCGTGCGTATCCTCGACATCCTCGACGACATCGGAGAGATCGAATTGGCCGACGATCCGGAGGGGATCAGCGACAAGCTCTGAGGCCGCCGACCCAACCCGGTTAGGTGGGCGACCCAACCCTCTTAGGCGACCGACCCAACCCTCTTAGGCGACCGACCCAACCCTCTTAGGCGACCGACCCAACCCTGTTTGGCGACCGACCCAACCCTGTTTGCCCGTGGAAGCAACCCTGTCAGATCTGCAAGACCGCATCGAAGAGTCGCGCTCGGTCTTGGTCGTCAGCCACGACCGGCCCGATGGTGACGCCATCGGTTCTTGCCTCGCCCTGGCCCGGCTCCTTGAAAAGCTGGGCAAGGAAGTCGCCGTGGTGAACCGGGATCCGGTGCCCGAGTCGCTCGCCTTTCTTCCCGGCAGCGAGCGCATCGGCCCGCCCTCGGGGATCTCGCGGGCCGACTTGCTCGTCGTGCTCGACTGCGCCGGACGCGACCGCGTCGACGACGCCGTCTGGGCCATGGCCGCCGAGGTGCCCTTCACCATCAATCTCGACCACCACGTCAGCAACACCCGCTTCGGCGACCTCGCCCACGTCGATCCCGTCGCGCCGGCCACGGGGCAGCTCGTCCACCGCCTCGCGACGCTGAGCGGCTGGCCCCTCGACGCCGAGATCGGGGAAAATCTGCTCGCCGCCATCTCCACCGACACGGGGAGCTTCCGCTACGGCTCGACCACGGGCGAGACGATGAGGATCGGCGGGGACATCCTCGATCTCGGCGTCGATGTGGGGCGGGTCAACCGGCTTCTCTACGAGAGCTATCCCCGGCGCCGCGTCGAGGCCCTGAAGCGGTTGCTCCAGGGCATGCGGCTCGATTTCGGCGGTCGCTGCGCCAGCGTGAAGCTGCCCCTCGCCACCACCCGCGAGCTCGACCTGCGTGCGGGCGACACCGAGGGCGCCATCGACGTCGTGCGCGCCATCGACACTGTGATTGTGGCCGTTTTTTTCGAGGAGCTGCCCGACGGCAAGATCCGCGTCAGCAGCCGCTCCAAGGACGAGCGCTGCGGGGTGGGGGAGATCTGCGCGGGCTTCGGCGGCGGCGGACACACTCTGGCCGCCGGGGCGAGGCTGCCGGGGCCTCTCGAGGAGGCCGAGGAGCGCTTTCTCGCCGCCGTGGGCGAGGCTCTCGGGAAGGCCGGACCCATTGCCTGATCACGCGCCCGCGTGGGCACGATTCCCCTTTGCGGAAGCGCGCTCTTCGGCTAAAGCTAGAGGAGCCATTGTCTCAGGCCCGGCGCGACCGTGTCGGTTCTCCATTCCCCCCAAGCGCTCAGAAGATGTCCCAGCCAGCTGCCAGCCTCGCCACGATCAAGGTGCCCAAGCCCGTTCCGGTCACGACGACCCGCTTCCGCCCGCCGAAGAAGAACATCCCGCAGACCAAGGCCGAGCGCGACGCCTTCCTGCGTGCCATCCGCAACTACGTGGCGGCGGAGAATCCCGTGCCCCCCATGCCCTTGGAGGAACTCGACGTCCACGCGCGCCGCATCCTCGCCGAACTGGGCTACGATGGCGACGAGACCTACCTGCATTACACCGCGGTATGCCTCAACAACGAGATGTGGCGCGAGACCCTCGCCGAGATTCCCTACGAGCGGCGCCTCCTCCTCATGCCCAAATGCCTGCGGGTCGAGGACAAGTGCCCCGCGCCCTTCGACGAGTTCGGTCTCCTCTGCAAGCAGTGCGGCCTCTGCTCGATCCAGGATTTCCAGAACGAGGCCGAGCGCCTCGGCTACGCCGTCCTCGTCGCCGAAGGCTCCGCCATCGTCATGTCCCTGATCCAGACCGGGCAGATCGAGGCCATCGTCGGCATCTCCTGCCTGCCCGTGCTCGAGCGCACCTTCCCCTACGTCGAGGCCGCCGCGATCCCCTCCATCGCCGTGCCCCTGCTGCAGGACGACTGCATCAACACCACCGTCGACATCGACTGGGTCTGGGAATACATCCACCTCACCAGCGAGGACCAGACCCGCCGCCTCGACCTCGCCGGTCTCCACGAGGAGGTGAAGACCTGGTTCACCCCCGAGTCGATCGAGCGCATCATGGGTCCCGCCCTTGGCCGGCAGGAGGAAATCGCCCGCGAATGGCTCGCCCGCGACGGCAAGCGCTGGCGTCCCTTTCTCACCGTCGCCGCCTACGAGGCCCTGCGCGAGGACCGCGGCGGTCCCATCCCCGAGGATCTCAAGAAGGTCGCCTTCGCCACCGAGCTCTTCCACAAGGCCTCGCTCGTCCACGACGACATCGAGGACGAGGACCACGGGCGCTACGGCCAGCCCACCCTCAACGCAGAGCACGGCGTCGCCGTCGCGCTGAACGCGGGCGACCTCCTCCTCGGCGAAGGCTACCGGCTCATCGGCGAATGCGAGGCCGGCGACGCGGCCAAGGCGCAGATGCTGCTCGTCGCGGCACGCGGCCAGCGCGAGCTCTGCCGCGGCCAGGGCGCCGAGCTCATCTGGGCCCGCGATCCCCAGCCCCTCGGCTCGAAGCAAGTCCTCGAGATCTTCCGGCAGAAGACCGCCCCCGCCTTCGAAGTCGCCCTGAAGCTCGGCGCCGCCTACGCCGGCCAGCTCGACGAGGTGGCCGGAGTGCTGGAGCAGTATTCCGAGAATCTCGGCATCGCCTACCAGATCCGCGACGACATGGACGACCTCGGCGCCGACGCCGGCGACAACGAACTCGAGCGGATGCGTCCCAGCGTCCTGCTCGGCGTCGCCCGAGAGCGGGCCAAGGGCGAGGACAAGGCCGTCCTCGACGCCCTTTGGACCCATGGCGACTTGGAAGGCCTCGCGATCCACAAGGTCCGCGGCCTCGCCCATGCGCTCGAGGCCGACGAGAAATGCGTCCTTCTCCTCGAGACCTACAAGGAGGCCGCCGTGCGCGCCCTCGCCGAACTCGACAACGCCAATCTCAAAGGACTCCTCCGCCGGGTCATGGGCAAGATCTTCAACGATCTCGAAATCAAGGGCTGGTGCCGCGAGTTCGAGGTCAAGAACGGCGTCCGCGAGGAGGAGGGAGAGCCCGCCGCGGCAGCTCCGGCGGCGGTGGCTTGATCCGGTCCGCCCCTTCCCAAGCCGCCTCTCTCGCATGGACAACGAGAAAGCCGAGGAAGCAGCGACCGACACGGGCCAGGGCCCCCTGCTCGTGCGCCACGAGGGCCACACCCCGCGCGAGCGCAGCGCCTGCGGCTGGCGCGACCGCCTCGTCAGCCACGAGGACGCCCACCTCTCGCCCGCCGCCTGGGCCCATGCCGTCGACATCGACGGGGCCAAGCTCCACTACCACAAACGCTCCACCGAGCTCTACTACGTGCTCGACGGCGGCGGAGTGGTGGTGCTCGACGGCGAGGAGCAACCGGTGTCGAAAGGCAGCCTCGTCCACATCCCGCCCGGCGTCGTCCACGGAGCCCGCGGCCGCATGAGGGTGCTCGTCGTCGGCATCCCCGACATCGCAGACAACGACTACTTCGAAGCGTAGGCGTCACCGCGCCGTCGCCGCCGTTGCCGCCGTCTCGACCTCGTCGGCGAGTCGGCGGATGGATTCTCCGCGTGCGGCTTCGATCCGGGCGGCGAGGGCATCGCGGTCGTCGGGCGGGCGGACCGCCGGGCGCGAGGCGGCGAGACCGCGCAAGTGGCTCGCGAGAGCGCGGGATTGGCCCGGAGCGAAGACGCCATGGCTCTCGGCGCGCAGTTCCCCGGCGATGCCGTCTCCGTCGGGACCGACCCACACGAGAGGCCGTCCGAGCTGCCGCAGCAGGGCGAGCTTGCTTGGCCAGAGGCAGCCGGCGGTGCGCGGTCTCTGCGTGGCGACGAGGGCGTCGGCGGCCAGCAGGGAGTCGAGCAAGGCGCCGTCTTCGGCGTAGGGCAGCCAACGGCAACGGCGCAGACCGAGGCGGGCCGCTTCGTCTTCGGCGGCGGCCCGCTCGGTGCCTCCGCCTTGGAAGACGAGATCCACCGGCAGACCTTCGGCCTCGAGTTCGCCCTGCGCCACGAGCAGGTCGCGCCATTCGTGGGCGCGCCCGAGGTTGCCCGAGTAGAGCCAGGTGAAGGGGCTCGGCGCGGCAGAGTCTTCCGGCTCCGCTCCGGAGCCACCCTCGTTGCGTTTCCCAAAATCGCACGCCGCCGCCGGGGGCCAGGGGGGGTGGATCGCGCATCTTTCCGCAGGGACCGGGATCCGCCCGGCCATTTCCCGGTCGAGGGCGACGACGAGCCGGCAGGCGCGGTAGGCCCGGCGCATCGCCCGGGCGCTGGCGCGATGCAGCGGCGAGCCCTCGCGCAGTTCGCCGAGGGCGACGGCGACATCGGGATAGAGGTCCATGGCCCAGTGGATCAGCCGGGCCCGCCGATGGCGGACCTTGGCGAGGAGAGGCACGACGGGCAGCAGCGGAGGCGAACTGAGGCACAGGATGGCGTCGGCACGCGGAGCGGCAACGGTTTTGAAGAGCAGCCGCGCGAGCGAGATCCCCTCGCGCAGGGCCCGGCTGCCGAGCACCGTCTTGGCCCCGCGGTATTGCACGGAGTCGCCGATCCGCCGCACGAGATGGCCGCGGCGCTCCAGCTCCTCGGCCAAGTCTCCGAGCAGCCGGGCCGTCGGAGCGGGGTCCGGCGGCACGAACTGGTTCAGGAAGAGGAACCGCAGCGGCTCAACGGGTGCTGACATAGGGATTGGCCCAGGTCGCGGGACCGTCGGGAGCGATGCCGAGCGGGCCGGATTCGGGCAGGTCGTCGATTTCCGCCGCCGTTTCCCCGTCGATTTCGAGAACGAGCCGGCGGCCGGTCACGGTCCCCTCGATGCGGTGGTAGGCGCCGGGCCGGAGCCTTTCGGGATCGAGCGGCACCCGCCGGCCCCGCACGGACAGAGCAGGGCGTCCGCTTTCCTCCTCGGGCTTGAGATCGACAATGAAGCGGAAGTCGCTACCGAAGGACTCCTCCGTCTCCAGGGCGTCGGCCCCGGCGGCGTTGACGAATTCCCAGTCGCGCGGCTGCCAGCCGGCCGCGTCGCGCCAGCCGGAGAAGTCGAGGCCGGTGTAGAGGCAGCGGAAGCCCCGGTCGGCGATGGCGACGTGGGCGGGATCGATCGGCGTGTCGGGCAGCTCCTTGATGCGGGCGTTGCGGTATTGGACGACTCCGCCCTCGCTCTCGAGGCAGAGGTAGCCCTTGCGGGGGATGCCGTCGCGGCCGCGGGTCACGACCTTGCCGTTGACCGCGAGGGAGATCTCGCCGTCGCGGCATTCGATGCGGTAGTGGTTCCACTCGGGGCTCGGCCGCGAACGTTCCTCGGTGGGGAAGGCCCGCGATCCGCCCCGACCGTTCTCGGGCGTCATCGTGGCGCCGTGGATGGGGAAGATGTCGCCGTGGGTGGTGTGGCGCTCGGACTGGCCGTAGGCGTTCTCGAGCACCTGCACCTCGATCCCGCGGATGAAGGGCTGGCCTTTGGCGGTGATGTCGTCGGCCCAGACGAAAATGCCGGAATTTCCCTTGGGCACGAGGAAGCGCCACTCCACCTCGAGGATGAAATTCTGGTACATCCGCTCGGTGCGGATCTCGCCGATGGGCTTGCCGGTGCAGTGCAGATACCCTTCCTCGGTGAAGCTCCAGGTCGAGGGCGCGGTGTTGACCACGACCCAGCCCTCGAGGTCGCGGCCGTTGAAGAGCGGCACGAAGCCGTCCTCGTCGGCTCGCAGGGAGTCGGTGACGAGGACGGAGAGGACGGCGGCGAGCGCCAGCGAGAGGGGGAGAACTCGGGGGAGGGGAATCATCTCTCTGATTTCACCCGAGGAAAGGGAGTCCGGCAAGGTCGAATCGATGGCCGAACCGGAAAAACTCTGCTTGTCGCGGGCCGCGAAGGGGGCTCCTTTGCCTCGACCGCAACATGCACAATTTCCACGCCGCCCACATCTCCCGCGCCCCGCTCGATCCTGGCTGCAACGCCCGGAACTACCGCAGCCGCCTCGCCGCGAACGACGCCCGCCTCGCTGCCGCCACTCTCGACGACGGTGCCGAGATCGCCGCCGAACGCACCGCGATCCATACCGACGCCATCGCGCGCTGGGCCGCGGCGGTGGCGCCTGCCTACGACGGGGCCTTCGCCGTCGCCGCGATCGGCGGCACGGGGCGCTCCGAACTGACGCCGCGGTCCGACCTCGACATCGTCTTCCTCTTTGCCGATCCCATCGAGAGCGGGCCTACGCGGGAGTTCGTGCGCGAGCTTCAGACCGCGACCCTGCACACCAAGGAGTTCCGCGAAGGCTACGGATTCTCCTTCCAG
>SLGN01000638.1 GCA_007123695.1 Verrucomicrobiales bacterium | reverse complement strand
GAGCGCTGCCTCGACTGCCATGACGCCGCAACACTGAAGGGCGGGGTCGGGCTCGAAACCTTTCACCACGCCCACCTGCCGACCGATTCCGGAGAGCCCCTCTTCGTGCCCGGGAAGCCGGATCACTCCATCCTGCTGCACGTGGTCGGCGAAACCGATCCCGAAAAGAGAATGCCGCCGAAGGGATCGCCCCTCACCGCCGAAGAAATCGGCGTGCTGCGCCGCTGGATCGAGAGAGGCGCGGCGTGGCCCGACGACGGCTGGCGGCCGCCGGTGCATTGGTCCTACGTTCCGCCGCAGCGGACTCCGCCGCCGTCCCCCGATCCCCAGCTCGAGGGACAGAACGCCAACGAGATCGACCAGTTCGTCGCCGCCCGCCTCGCCGAATCCGGCCTTTCCCTAAACCGTCCCGCCGACCCGGCCCAGCTCCTGCGGCGCGTCCACCTCGACCTCGTCGGGCTGCCTCCCGAGCCGGAGACGGTGGCCGAGTTCCTCGCCGATCCGAGCCATGAACGCTACACAGAGATCGTCGATGCCCTGCTCGCCTCGCCCCATTTCGGGGAAAAGTGGGCCGTCCCGTGGCTGGACCTCGCCCGCTATGCCGATTCCGAAGGCTACCAGCGCGACGCTCCGCGCACCCTCTGGCCGTGGCGCGACTGGGTCATCGAAGCGCTCAACGCGGACATGCCCTTCGACCGCTTCTCCATCGAGCAGCTCGCCGGCGATCTGCTGCCCGACGCGACGGAGTCGCAGAAGGTCGCGACCGGCTTCCACTGCAACACTCCTCTGAACATCGAGGCCGGCACCGATCCGGACGAAGACCACTACAAACGGCTCGTCGACCGAGTCAACACCACCGCGACGATCTGGCTGGGCAGCACGGTGGGCTGCGCGCAATGCCACAACCACAAGTACGACCCCATCACGACGAAGGAATACTACGAACTCTTCGCCTTCTTCAACGGAGTGCCCGCCGAGTCGCGACAGGAGGGCATGGAGATGGGCATGTCGGGCATGGTCGCGATCGCCCCGGTTTTGGCGGTGAAGCGCAGCGACGCCGACATCGACGCCGAGCTGAAGGCCGAGACCGAGTTCGAAGCCGCCATGGATGGAATCCGCCGCTCCATCGGACGCCTCGTCGATGCCAAGGTCTCCGAGGAACCCGGGGGGCGGGAGAGCCTGCCCGACGCGATCCGCACGATCCTCGAACGCCCCGACGGCATGAGCCTGAGCCAATGCCGCACCGTGACCAACCGCCTCTCGCTGAGGAATCCACGGCTCTCGCGCCGGCTCGCCGAGGCGGAGATCATGGAGGCGCGCCTCGCCGAGCAGCGCAAAAAGGAGACCCGCGTGATGGTGGAGATGGACGAGCCGCGGCCCACTTTCGTCGCCAAACGTGGTGATTTCCTCGCCCGCGGGGAAAAGGTGGCGCCCGCCACACCGGTCGCGCTGCATCCCTTTCCGGAGAATCTGCCGCGCAACCGGCTCGGGCTGGCGAAATGGCTCGTCGAACCGTCCAATCCCCTCGTCGGCCGGGCTTTCGTTAACCGGCTCTGGATCGAGATCTTCGGGCAGGGTCTGGTGACCACGCCGGAGGATTTCGGCACGCAGGGCGAGGCGCCCTCGCATCCCGATCTGCTCGATTGGCTCGCGGCGACCTTCGTCGAGGAGGACGCCTGGTCGATGAAGCAGGCCATCCGCCGCGTCGTGCTCTCGGCCACCTACCGGCAGTCGGTCGAGCTCGACCCGCAGGCCGCCGAGACCGATCCCCGCAACCAGCTACTTTGGCGGCATCCGGGCCACCGGCTCAACGCCGAGACGATCCGCGACCAGGGGCTCGCCATTTCGGGACTGCTCGACAGGCGCGTCCTCGGCGTCTTCGTGCGGCCCTACCAGCCCGCGACCTTCTGGCGGAGGACTGCGGGCGCCACGGAAAGCTTCTACGTGCCCTCGGAGGGTTCGGACCGGCACCGCCGCGGGGTCTACACGCAGTGGCGCCGCAACGCCCACTACCCGAGCTTCGCCAACTTCGACGCGCCGGACCGCGGCGCCTGCGTGGTGCAGCGCGACGTTTCCAACACGCCCCTGCAGGCCCTGACCCTGCTCAACGACCCCGTCCACGTCGAGATCGCCGTGGCCTTCGGTCGCCGCATCGGCCGGGAAGGCGGCGACGACCCCGATGCCCGCATCGACTGGGCCTTCCGCGCCGCGCTCGCGAGGGAGCCGCAGGAAGCCGAGCGCCAACTGCTCCGATCCGCCTTCGACACGGTGCTGTCCGAGACGGGATCCGACGAAAGGGCCCGCAACGAGATCGCGACCATCCTTCTGAACCTGCACGAAACCATCAACCGCCCATGAGCTTCCATCCCGCAACCCGCCGCCGCTTTCTCTCCCGCACCGGAGCCGGAGTCGGCTCGCTTGCGCTCGGCTCCCTGCTCGGGCGCGACGCGCTCGCCGCCCCCTTCCGCACCGTGGCGCCGAAGGCCAAGAGCGTCATCTTCTTCCACATGACGGGGGCTCCCTCGCAGCTCGATCTCTTCGACGAAAAGCCCGCGCTGAGGAAGCACGACCGCCAGCCCGCGCCGGAATCGCTCTTCGAGGGCAAGAGGTTCTCCTTTCTCCGCGGCCATCCCAAGCTACTGGGCTCGCCCTTCCGCTTCGAGCGCCACGGCCGCAGCGGGATCGCCCTTTCCGAGCTGCTCCCACACCTCGGCACCGTCGCCGACGAGCTTTGTCTGGTGAAATCCGTCCGCACCACCGAGTTCAACCACGGCCCCGCCCAGCTCGTCTTCCACACGGGCCTGAACCGCCAGGGCAACCCCTCGATCGGGTCCTGGGCGACCTACGGCCTCGGGAGCGAATCCGACAACCTGCCCGCCTACGTTGTCTTTCTCACCGGAAACACCCCCGGAGCGGGCGCCAACCTGTGGAAGTCCGGCTTTCTCCCCTCCATGCACCAGGGAGTGCAGTTCCGCAGCGAGGGCGACCCGGTCCTCTTCCTGAACAGCCCCGACGGCGTCTCGCGCGACGACCGCCGCCGCACCCTCGACAGCATCGAGGCCCTCAACCAGCGCTATTTCGAGACCGTCGGCGACCCCGAGGTCCTCACCCGCATCGAGCAGTACGAGATGGCCTTCCGCATGCAGACGTCCGTGCCCGATCTCGTCGATCTCTCGCAGGAGGACGCCGCCACGCGGGAACTCTACGGCGCCGGAGAGTTCGCCACCCAATGCCTCCAGACGCGTCGCCTCGTCGAGCGAGGTGTCCGTTTCGTCGAGCTTTTCCACGGCGACTGGGACACCCACGGCAGCCAGAAGGGACGGCTCACCAACCTGACCCGCGAGGTCGACCGGCCCATCGCCGCGCTCATCGCCGACCTCAAGCAGCGCGGTCTGCTCGACCAGACCCTTGTGGTCTGGGGCGCCGAGTTCGGTCGCACCCCGATGCTGCAGGGCGACGAGTCGCCGGAGAAATGCGGGCGCGACCACCAGAAGGACGCCTTCACCGTCTGGCTCGCCGGCGGCGGGGTCAAGGGCGGCATGACCTACGGGGAGACCAACGAGCTCGGCAACGAGGTCGCCGATAATCCCGTCGAGGTGCGCGACTTCCATGCGACCCTGATGCATCTGCTCGGGATCGACCACGAGCGGCTCACCTACCGCTACCAAGGCTTCGACCAAAGGCTCACCGGGGTCGAGGAAGCCAAGGTGGTCGAAGGGATCCTCGCCTGATCTCCGCCGCCTCCACCAAAAGAAAGCGGCTCAGGCTTCCTCTGCCTTCTTCTCCTCGTGCTCCGGCTTCAGGGCGGGGAGCGGGTCCGCCTTGTCGGCGAAGCGGTCGAAGCGGTTCGAGAGGATGAGCAGCGTCGGCGCCCACAGGCCGACGAAGATGCCGAAGCGCTCCGCATGGGCCTGCTGGTCGGGCTCGTCGCTTCCGAGATACCACCAGATGAAGATCGAGAGGAGGATGGAGAAAATTCCAGCCTGGAAGAAGATCGCGCTGAGGACGCGGAGCATTTGGGCGTTCATCGACCGTCAGCATGAACCCGCGGCGAGGATCGCGCTACGCGGATCTTGCGGTTTTCCGGGCGTACTCGCGACACTTCCTCCACACGATCGCCCTTCAGGCGAGGAAGGGGTTGCTGGCCTTCTCGCGGCCGATCGTCGTGGTCGGCCCGTGCCCCGGCAACACCTCGGTCTCGCCGGGTAGCGGCCACAGCTTGCCGCGGATGCCGGAGAGAAGCAGTTCGTGGTCGCCGTTGGGAAAGTCGGTGCGCCCGATCGAGCCGGCGAAAAGCACGTCGCCCCCGACGAGCACCGCCGCGTCGCGCAGATTGAAGCAGACGCTGTCGGGCGAATGGCCGGGGACGTGGAGCAGATCGAGAACGAGTCCGCCCAGATCGATGGAGTCGAGCCCATCGAAGCGGTTGTCCACCGAGTATTCCTCCACCGGGCAAGGAATGCCCATCATCTGCTCAAGGCGCTTCGACAGGATGATCTCCTCGTCGGGCTCCGCATAGGCATAGAGCGGGCACCCGAAGCGTTCGCGGACCCGCGACGCGTCGAGCACATGGTCGTGGTGCTGATGGGTCAGCAGCAGCGCCTCGGGCCGCACGCCCTCGGCCTCCAGCCAGTCGGCGATGCCCTCGGGCGCGTCGAAAACCCAGGATCGACCACCAACGCTCACCAGGTAGCCGTTGGTCTGGAAAAGGCCGCCGCAATAGGCTTGGATATGCAGGTCTGTCATGGCAAGGGCTCGCTGGACCGGGTCGACGCTGCAAGGGGCAGGGCAACTCACCGGCTTTGGAACCTCTCCGCCGCATTCCCCTCCGTCAACCGGTCATTGCCGCAGGCGCGGTCCCTTGCCGGACCG
>SLGN01000069.1 GCA_007123695.1 Verrucomicrobiales bacterium | reverse complement strand
GAGGGAGGCTACAACCAGGCCGGGCTGGCCAAAGCCGTCGTCGCCCATGTGCGCGAGCTGGCCGCGTAGGCGCACTCGATTCCCGTCCGTTCAATCGGATCCTCCAGCCGGAAAAAAACAAAAAACCGGCGAAGGGAAAACCCCCTCCGCCGGTTTGATTTCGAACAGGTTACCTCTCGGATCACTCGGGCAGAATCACGCTGTCGATCACGTGGATCACCCCGTTGCTTCCGGCGATGTCGGTGGTCACCACCGTGGCGGCGTCGATCTTGACTTTGCCGTCCTCGACCGAAATCGTGGCCTCCTTGCCGTTGACCGTGGCGACCTTGCCCGGCTTCACATCGACCGCCATCACCTTTCCGGCCACGACGTGGTAAGTGAGGACTGCGACCAGCTTCTCCTTGTTCTCGGGCTTCAGGAGAGTCTCGACGGTGCCTTCCGGGAGCTTGGCGAAGGCCTCGTTGGTGGGAGCGAAGACCGTGAAGGGCCCGTCTCCGGAGAGAACCCCGGCGAGATCGGCGGCGGTGACGGCAGCCACGAGCGTGGAGAACGAGTCGTTACCGGCGGCGATCTCGACGATGGTCTTGTCGGAGGTGTCGGCCCGGAGAGAGGGTACAATAGCGACAGAGAAAGCAAGGGCGAGGGAGAAGATGGATTTCATGGTATTGTTTTTGGAGTTGGATTGGATTTTCGAGGATTCGGAGTCGCGCCGGAATGGCACGATCACCGCCGCAGTTCGTTACGGCACCCAAGGAAAAAAATTGACATTTTTTAGACAAAAATTCGACATTTTCCCACCGTGCGGGATCGACGATCCAATCCAAGCCGAATACCAACCATGCTTCCTTCCCGGCGAAACGGGCAAATCCGCCCCTTGATTCCGATGCCGTTCGCGGCTCTCTTTCCCCAATGGATCGCGACCAGAATCTCGCCCGCTTCCTCCAGCCCGACGGACGCACCGTCATCCTGCCGATCGACCACGGCACCGCCATTCCCGTGCCGGGGCTCGGGGATCCCGTTGCCTTGATCGAAGGGCTCAACCCCTTCGTCGACGGCTACGTCGTCAACCTCGGTCTCGCCTTCGCCGCCGTCGAGGCCCTCGAGGGCAAGGGCGTCTGTCTGCGCACCGACTGCTACAAGCCTCCCCACGGCGACAACCTCGACGAAGGCAGCTACCGCCTCTACGGAGCCGACGAAGCCCACCTCTGCGGCGCCCACGCGATGATGAACATGCTCTACACCCATCATCCCAACGAAGCGGGAATCTTCCGCGAAGCCGCCGAACTCATCGGCGAGAGCCTCGATTCCGACCTCCCCGTCATCCTCGAAGCCCTGCCCTTCGGAATCGGTCGGCCCGACGACTACACCTTGGAAAACATCGGCTACACTTTGCGCGCCGCCGCCGAGCTGGGAGCCGACATCGTCAAGACCGCCTTCCCTACCGGAGCCAGCGCCGACGAATTCCGCTCCATCGTCGAGTCCTGCTTCGTGCCCGTCATCGTTCTCGGCGGCGCCGCCATGGGCGACGACCGCGCCCTTCTCGAGATGGTCCGTAAAGCCATCGACGCCGGCGCCGCCGGCATTGCCGTCGGACGCAACGTCTGGCAGCACCCGAAACCTGCCAAGATCGCCAAAGCCCTCCACGCCATCGTCCACGAAGACGCCAGCGTCGACAAAGCGATGAAAGCCCTTCCAAAAGCCTGACCACCCCGTTCAAAGACGCGCAACCCCGCACCGCCTCTCTCCGCAGACTGAAAACTGTACACTGCAAACCGAAAACTCCATGCTCCTCCCCGGCATCCAGCTTTCCTGGCGCATCCTCCGCACCGCCGACACCCGACACCTCTCGAAATTCTTCTGGAGCTTCGGAGTCAAAGGAATCCGTTCCGTCAATCTCCACAAGGCGAGGATGAAGCAAGGGGTCTACTTCCCGCCCTTCCTCTACCTCTCCATCCTCAACAGCTGCAACCTGCGCTGCCAGGGCTGCTGGGTCGACGTCGACAAGCCGCAGGTCAAGATCGACCTCGACGACCTCAACAAGATCGTCAACGAGGCCAAGTCGCACGGGAACTCCTTCTTCGGCATCCTCGGGGGCGAGCCCTTCATGCACCCCGGCCTGCTCGACTTCCTCGCCGAACATCCCGACTGCTTCTTCCAGGTCTTCACCAACGGACAGATGATCACCGGGAAAAAGGCGCGACAACTGCGCCAGCTCGGCAACGCCACCCCGCTGGTCTCCATCGAAGGATCCGAGATCGTCGCCGACGAGAGGCGCGGAGGCAAAGACGTCCTCAACCGCACCCTCCGCGGACTCGACCACTGCCTCGAGAACAAGCTCCTCACCGGTGTGGCCACCAGCCTCTGCCGCACCAACATCGACGAACTGCTCACCGAGACCTGGCTGCGCCAGCTCATCGACCGGGGCGTCCACTACGCCTGGTATCACGGCTACCGCCCCGTCGGGCCCCAGCCGAACGAAGAGCTCGCCCTCACCCCCGAGCAAGGGCGCCGCGTCCGCGAATTCGTCGTGACGATGCGCACGAAGCTTCCCCTCGGCATCATCGACGCCTACTACGACGGCGAAGGCCGCGCCCTCTGCCCCATGGCCAACGGCATCTCCCACCACATTTCCCCGACCGGAGCCATCGAGCCCTGCCCCATCATCCAGTTCGCCAAGGAAAACGTGCGCGACGGCTCCCTCTACGAGAGCCTCACGCAGTCGGATTTTCTCCGCGACTTCCGCGAGACCGCCGCCCGCCACACCCGCGGCTGCATCGTCCTCGAAAGGCCCGACCTCGTCAAAGAACTCGCCGAGCGGCACGGAGCGAAGGACACCACCCTGCGCGGCACCGCCCTCGCCGAACTCGAGGCGATGACCCCGCGCAACAGCCAGTGGCTGCCGACAGGCGAGGAAATCCCCGAAAAGCACCCCGTCTACCGCTGGGCCAAGCGGATCTGGTTCAACGACTTCGGCGTCTACGAGCAGCTTGGCAAGGACGGAGCCGAAGTTCGGCGCCAAGACTGAGCCGATCCACTCACGAAGCGTCCTTCCAAGCAAGCCAACGACAGGCTCGGGCGTTCTTCACCGCGGACACCGAGGACCTGGCTCCACCTTCGCACTACTCGTCGGCCCGTTCCCCCAGCGCCTTCACCCGCAAATCGCGCAACGAGCACAGCCCGCCGAAATCCGCCCCACGCATCTTCCGCGCCCCGCTCGTTCGCTTCCGTCCGAGACGGCCCTCCGCCTTCAGCCGGACAAAAACTCCCTCCACGAACTCCGCCGAGCCGATCACCGCTCCGTCCGTGAAATAGCGCACCTTCCGCCTCAGCGCCTCCGACAGCTGCCGCGCCCGGCCGCTTGCCTCCATCTCCTCCAGCACCGCCTCCGCCTCCTCGACCGGCATTCCCAGCCGTCCTTCCGAGCCCGTCGTCTCGTCCGCCTTCACCTCCACCCCTTCCGTGTAGAGCAGGCGACGGTAGCGAAGTTGCGTCTCTTCCCACGAAACCGGATCCTCCGCCCCAGGATTCTCCAGTCCCTCGCGCTGGATCGACACCAGTCCGGCCCGCGCCTTTTCCGCTCCCTTCCCCACCCCGCCGCAGGCCTCCCCGTAGCCGCTCCAGCGGTAGTCCTCCGGACGCTCCACCAGGCCCGCCCGCACCGGATTCAGGTCGATGTAGGCCGCCACCGCCGCCAGCGCCTGCTCCCCGCCCTCCACCAGCACGCTGCGGAAGCGTCCCTCCCACAGCGTGCCGACCCGGTCGTTGTTGCGGTTGATGTAGTTCGAGACCCGCTGCTTCAGCATCTTCAGGAACATCGAGAGGTTCCCTCGGCGGCGTTCGTAGCGCTCCAGAATCTCCGCCTCCCAGCGGGCATCCCCCGCCTTCCGCGCCGCCGCGATCTCCTGGGCCACCGTTTCCACCGCCTCCGCGTCGTAGAGCAGCGGCAGCAGCTCCAGCAGACCTTCCGCGTCGAGCTTCGGCATCGACTCCTTGTCCGGAACCTCCAGCAGCAGATGAAAGTGGTTGCCCATCAGGCAGTAGGTCACCACCCGCACCCCCGCGAAAGCCTCCAGCTTTCGCAGGATCGAGCGAAAGACCTCCTTCTCCCCCGCCCCAAACGCCAATCGCCGGTCCACCACCCGCGACACGCAGTGGTAGTAGGATCTCTCAGAAAGAACGATACGCTTCTTCATAGTCCCCCGATTCAAACACCAACCAATCTGATTGTCAACATTAATCTACCCGGTTTTTTTTGAATACGATACACATTAATCTACCTGGTAGTTTTTTTAATTGGGAAAGCGCCATCGCGGTATTGCGTGTCCCCTGGGGCCGGTGTGACTCTCGGCGCAGATGAATCGGCCCCTCCCTCTCCCTCTTCTACTCCTCCTCATCCTTTCTCTCGCCGCTTCCGCCGCCGCTTCGGCGGCGGATCGTCCCTCGGCGCGCTTCGTCCGCGTTTCCCTGAGCGGGGAGAAACGTGTCCTCACGCTGGCGGAGGTCGAGGTCGTCAGCGAGGGGCAGAACGTTGCCCCCTCGGGAAAGGCGAGCCAGTCCTCGACGTCCCATGGGGGAACGGCGGACCGCGCCATCGACGGCAACAAGGACGGCGACTGGGGCAAAGGGGGCCAAACCCACACCGCGGAGCGCTCGGACCCGGCCCCCTGGTGGGAGCTGGATCTGGGAAAGCCGATCGCGATCGAATCGGTCCGGATCTGGAACCGCAGCGGACTCCATGACCGGCTCAAAGGCTTCAAGCTCGAACTGCTCGACGCCAACCGCAAGCCGGTCTACGTCCGCGACAACAATCCCGCGCCCGACGGATCGATCGCCTTTTCCTTCGACGGCAAAACGGAGATCACGATGGCCTCG
>SLGN01000590.1 GCA_007123695.1 Verrucomicrobiales bacterium | reverse complement strand
GGGCCGAAGCGGAGTGGTGGATTTGATCGCGACAGGATCGGGATCGAAATCGGGATCGATGGGCCGGTTCCATCCCGTGTCGGTCTCCGGTTGCTCCTTCGCCGCCGATTCCGGCGGAGTTGCCCGACCGACCATGAAGTCAGCGAGGCGTTTGCGATTTCTGTCTGCGCAATGGCTCGATCCCGATTTCGATTTCGATCCCGATTTCGATTGCCTTGATTGGACGGCATTGGAGGGGCGGGGGCTTGGTTGGTGGAGTGGTGGAACGTCCCGGAGGGGCGCGAGAAGCGAGCGTGCAATTCGCGAAGAACGGCACCGGTCAAACACTGCCGCCCTGCGAACCCGACGCTTCTCCCGCCCCTCCGGGTCGAAACGGAAATTCCGATACCAACCCGGTGGTT
This sequence comes from Verrucomicrobiales bacterium, assembly GCA_007123695.1. GTDB lineage: Bacteria > Verrucomicrobiota > Verrucomicrobiia > Verrucomicrobiales > DEV007 > Arctic95D-9. Next base: position 4,471 of record SLGN01000590.1, on the reverse strand, counting down.
GCGCTCGTGCCTCGCTCCACCACCTGCTCCCCGTACCGAACCTTCCCGGGCCGCTCCAAGCGGGCAGGAAAGCTCAAATGAAATCACCAGTTCTCTCATCTCGGTCGGATCTCTCTGGCAACACCTACTCCAAATCAGCACAACCCCAAACTCAGCGAAACTCAGCACAACCCAAAATCAGCGAAAATCAGCGGTACCCGTCCAAATCAGCCCCCTCCATCGTCCGGGCCTGTTCGATCATCTCGCGCAGCTCGCTCACCCGCTCGCTGTGCGGCAGCCCCGCCGCCAGGCGTGCCAGTTCCCCCAGGTCCACCAAGTCCCCGAGCGGTCCCCCGGCCAGCTTCGCGGCGAACTGCGAGGCCACCGTCGCCAGGCGGATCGCGTCGCTGCCCTGCTCCGGGGGCGGGGCCGTCGCCAGATAGGGCAGGGGCCAGCGGCGCTCGACCATCTCGTCGTTTTCGAGGTCGCGGAAGCGCACCGAGACCGAGCCCAGATCGCCCCAGCCGGCCGGGTCGGGCTCGACCTGGTAGACCGCCACCCCCGCCTCGGCGGCGGCCAGTTCGGCGGCGTCGACGCTGTCGTCGCGGAAGTCCTCGGTGGCGAGGCGGTGCTTCTCGAAACCGAGCAGCTTGTAGGACTTCACCCGCGCGGGATCGAACTCGACCTGCACCTTCACGTTCTTCGCGGCGGGACGCAGGGCCCCGGCGATCTGCTTGGCGAAGCCCTCCTCGGCGTCCTCGGGACGGTCGAGCAGGAAGTAGCGGCCGTCGCCCTGGCGGGCGAGGGCCGCGAGGATCTCGTCGTTGAGCCCGTCGGCCCCGATGCCCGCAGCGTCGAAGGCGATCCCGGCCCCGCGCATCGCCACCACCCGCGCGGCGAGGCTCTCGGGATCGGCGTCGCCGAGGTTGGCGGCGCCGTCGGTCAGCATCACGATCCGGTTCTGCGCGGCGGGGTCGAAATGCTCGCGCGCCTTTTCGAAGGCGAGGTCGAGGGCCAGCCCCATGTTGGTGCCGCCCTCGCTCGGCAGGGTCGCGGCGGTCTCGGCCAGCCTCGCCGCCTCGTGGCCCGGCACCGCCTCGGCGACGAGGCGCGGGCGGCGGGCGAAGGAGACGAGGGTGACGCGGTCGTCCTCGCCGAGCAGGCCCGCGAGGGTCGCGAGGGCGCGGCGCGTCGTCTCGCGGCGGTCGGGGCGCTCCATCGAGCCCGAGTTGTCGAGGAGCAAGGTCAGGCGCAGGGGCGTCGCCGCCGAGCGTCCCGCCTCGGCGGTGCGCAGGGCGATGCGGACGAGCTGGCGCTGCTGCAAGAAAGGATGCGCGGCCTGGTCGATGCGGGCGGCGACGCGCTCGTCCATCGACGGCACCGGATCGCCGTAGTCGAAGGCGTTGACGAACTCCTCGATGCGGATCTGCCCGGCCTCGGGCCATTTGCCTGAGGCGAGCGCCGCCTTCGCAAGCTGGAAAGAGACCTCGCTGACGTGGAGCGAGAAAGTCGAGAAGGGCTCGGTCTCGGGCGAGGTTTCGTCGAGCGAGCTCGGCGGAGGACGGCGCAGCGACTGGCTCTGGCGCCGCATCTCGATGAAGGCGGGTTCCGTCGCGACTCCGGCGATCCCGAAGATCTCCGGCGCCTCGGAGCGCAGTTCGGGAGACGCTCCGGCCGCTTCCGCGATCAGTTGGTCGATGGTGTTCGGGGTTGGCGTCGCTTCGTCGCGGACGCTTCCCGGTTCGCTTTGTGCTGGAGCGCCCACCTGCGGCGTCAGCGCGAGGATGTCCTCGACAGCGGAATCGACTTCGGAACCCATTCCCATCGGCTCGATGAACGCCTCGACCAGCTCCATCTGATCCGTGGTGTTCCTCACAATGAGCTGGGAGGTCACCGGATTGTAGACGACGGAGGAGCCGGGGGGGAAGGTGATGCCCGCATTCTCGAGGATACCCCTCGCGCTCATTCTCGCCGCCCGAGCGGATTCCTCCTCCGCCGAGGGGGCTGCGAAGGGATCGCCCGGTTCCGGGGAGCCGGATCCGACATAGGAGGAGGCGACCGAAAGGAAGCTCGGCGGGACCGTGTAGACGTTCGTGTAGAGTTCGGAATCGGGTGCGGAAAGGGGCAGGACTTTCACCTCGTCGGAATCGACCCTCGTTTTTGCCTGCGCGAGCGACGTCGTGTAGCGCAGGGCTTCCGCGAGCGGCACGTTCGTGAGGCGCAGATTGATCTTCGTGTCGAGGACGTCGCCCCCGGCGGATTCTTCGAAGCCGAATCCCGATGGATCTCCCGTCGATTCCGTCGAGGCGCCGGCGATCGAATCGGTCGAGATGCGGATGCCGCGTTTCGCCGGATCGGGCTCGGAGGTGTCGAGTTCGGCGCTGCGTTCCTCGAGAAATTGGAGCGCATCCCTCAGGGGCGTGTCGGCGAACTCGACCGAGGGAATGACGATGGATTTGAGCTTGTCCTCGCGCCGGGCGGTCTGATTCTGCTCGACGAGCCTTTCGGAGTTAGCGAAGCCGAACTCGGTCACCCCGGGGCTTCGGTCGCGAGTGGGTACACCTCCTTCGATCGCGAGATCCCCAGCGCCGCGCTTTCGCAAGGGCTGCGCGGCCAACGCCTCGCCCGAGGCGGCGCGACGGGGGGCGGCGGGATCAGCGAAAGGGTCGGACGAGGGGGCGGGAGAGCCGAAGGGATCGGGCGGGGCGGATTCGGTCCGGATCGATTCGGGCACTGGCGCCTCCCATCCCTCGGCGACTTCGCGGAGCATTCGAGCGCGGGTTTGGTTGTAGGTTTGGTCGTGGGAATTCAGCACGTAGCGCTCGTTTTTCTCCTGTCCGCTCCGGGCGGCGGCGGTGTTGTAGTGATCCTGGTTGAGCGCTTTGTCGAACTCGCGATCCGCCTGGTCCGAGTCGCCGAGTTCAGCAAACCCCTCGGCTGTCTTTTGTGCAAGCTTGATACGACGGACCCGTTCGAGATGCTGGGGAGAAAGGCTTGGCGAGTATCGTTCGGTGTCTGCCAATTGTTCGAGTAGCCTTTGTGCATCGGCGTTGTTTGGATCGACGGAGGGACGGAGTATCTGCTCAGCGAGGGCGATCGCCTCGGGATAACGTCCCTGTTCGGCTCGCTGTTTCGCAAGTTCGCTGCTGCTTCGGGAAAACTGGCGCGTGTAGGCATAGCGTCGCGGTTCGGCCATGGGCGAATCGGGCAGCAGGTCGAGAGCATTGCGGTAGAAATCGCTCGCCCTTTCGAGATCGCCCTCCGCCATGAACTCGGAAGCTCGCAGCGCAAGTTCGTCCGATTTTGCGACGCTCTCCCGTGTGCGAATGTGGTGGTGCTCTGAACTCTCTGTAAACGGCTTCTGTCCGACATCGAGTGCCGGGCTGGCTGGGGCGGGAGGCCGGGCCGCACGGTCGGCGACGGCCAGCTCCATCGCCTCTCTTTCCTCCTTCGCCGGGGCAACGGAAGCGTTCGGGCCGAGGAAGAGGTAGTCGTTGGCATAACCGACCGAGATCTCTCCGGGTTCCGGGCCGACGACTCCCGTGTTCGGGACCTTTGCGGCTTCGGTCGCAAGGTCGTAGGCGAATCGGGCCTCGCTTCCGCCGGGACGTTGCGCCTTGCTCTGTATGCCGGGCAAGGCGGAAAGCGTCAGACCAAGGACCAGCGCCATCACCGCGACGCAGGCTGCGACGCGGATTGTCAGTCCCCACGGAAAGCGCCGATTCGGTCGGGACTTCACAATCAAGGTCTTCTCAGCCGTCGCCTCTCCCCCCAGCCCCGCCAGCACCGCCTCGCGCCGTTCCGGCGCGAGCTTCCATTCCTCCTGTGTCCCGGCGCTCTCGCCGGTGGCCACTTCGCGCAGCATCCGGTGCAGGGTCTCCAGCCGCTTGCGGTGGAGCGCCAGCTCGGGACGCTCGGCGGCGAGGCGCTCCAGCTCCTCGCGCTCGAAGTCCGAGGCCTCGCCGAGGACGAGGGCGGCCAGGCGCGCCTCGAGCTCGGGCTCGATCCAGGGGTGGAGGCTGGTGGTGTCGTCGTTCATCAGATGCCGTCGATTCCCAAATGCCGCAGCTTGTCGGCGAGCTGCTTGAGGATGTGGTGGAGGCGGTAGCCGACGTTGCCGATGCTCATCTCCGTCCGCTCGGCGATCTCGCGGTAGCGGAGGTTTTCGAAATATTTCAACTGCACGAGCCGCCGGTCGGCCTCCTCCAGTTCGGCGAGGAGCAGCCGCAGGAAGCCCGCCGCCTCCATCCGCTGCAGCAGCTCCTCGGGCGTGTCGTCCTCGCTCGCCGCCCCGGCCATCGTCGCCTCGTCGCCCCCGACCTCGCGGCGGCCGTCGCGGTGGTGGTTGCTGGCCCGGTTGCGCACGCTGCGGAAGAGCCAGGCCCGCGGATTTTCGACGCCTTCCCAGTTCGCGTGCAGTTGGAGAAAGGTTTCCTGCACGATCTCCTCGGCGATGGCGCGTCGTCCGGTCAGGGAAAAGGCGTAGCGCAGC
>SLGN01000540.1 GCA_007123695.1 Verrucomicrobiales bacterium | reverse complement strand
CTCTTCGGCGAGGGGGGCGAGACTCTGCGCTCCCGGACCGCGCCAACGGCGGCCGTAGAGGTAGCTCAGCGGCAGATAGACCATGCGCGCGTGGTTCCAGAGGCGGCCGGGATGCAGCGGCAGCCAGCGGGGCAGCAACCACAGCTCGGGCGTCACCGGCAGCAGCCCCGAGTAGTCGTAGAGGCCGAGCAGGGCGAGCTGGTATTTCCCCCAGGGCGCCATGTCGCGGGCGTCCCCGTGCTGATCCATCCAGCGGCGCGCCGCGTGCGCCTCGGGCGCTTCGCGGTCGAGCCCGCAGAACCGCGCCGCCACGTAGCAGACCACCGTCGCGTAGACGCGGCTCGCGTCCTCGATGTGGAGGCCCCAGCCGCCGTCGTCGTTGCGGTGGCGCAGCAGGTAGCGCAGGAAGCCGTCGCGCTCGCGCGGCGGCAGCTCGCGCCCTGTCGCCGCGTAGGCGGCGAGGTAGGCGGGAATGAGGAAGAGCGGTCCGTTGTAGCGGCCCTTCCAGCAGCCTTCGGCGTCCTGCCGGGCAACGAGGTTGCGCACGCCTGCGTCGAGGCAGTCGCGGAAGTCGGCGGGCGCGGGGGAGGCTCCGTCTTGCATCTCGGTGGACCGGGCCGGCTGCCGTCTCAGCCGGTGTTGCGCAGGCCGCTCGCGACTGCGCTGATGGAAAAGACGAGTTCGCGGGGGAGGTCTCCGCCTTTTCCCCGCCACGACCCCAGCAGCGCTACCTGCTGCCGGTGCAGCAGATGCAGGGGGGCCTCGCGCAGAGAGAGGGTCTTGGCGAATCGCGGCCGCCGCTCCCCCACGGGCAGGCGGAAAAGCCGTCCGATCCGCTCCCGGGCCAGCTCGAACTCCGCTGCGATGCGGTCCATGAACCGGTCGCGCAGCGCCTCGTCGCGCACGAGCGAGGCGTAGAGCCGCATCGTGCCGAGGTCGGCGCTGGCGAGGTTGGTCTCGACCCCGGTGAACAGGTAGCGGGCGAAGATGGAGCGCTCCGTCGCCTCGGCGAGCGCTTCGAAATCTCCGGGCGACTCCTCGGCGAGGCGCGCGAGGGCCGAGCCCGCCCCATACCAACCGGGCAGGTAGAAGCGGGCCTGGGTCCAACTGAAGACCCAGGGGATGGCCCGCAGGTCGGCGAGGCTGGCGGTCCCGGTGCGGCGCGAGGGCCGCGAGCCCATCTGGTTCTGCTCGAGGGCGTCGATCGGGGTCGCCTGACGGTAGAATTCGATGAAGCCGGGCTCTTCCAGCAGGGCGCGGTAGCTTTCCCGGCTCCACGCGGCGAGGCGCGGCATGAAGGCGAGGCCCGGATCCTCGGACGGCTCTTCGAAGAGGTGCCGGGAGGCGGCATGGGCCACGCAGGCTTGCAGGCTCTCGAGGTGGTAGGACGCGCTCTCGGGATGGGCGTATTTCCGCGCGATTGTCTCGCCCTGCTCGGTCATGCGGAAATCTCCCGCCAGCGATCCGTGGGGCAGGGCCCGCACGAACCAGTCCGTCGGTCCCGCCCCCCGGCTGATGGTGCCGCCGCGTCCGTGGAAGAAGCGCAGCTCGGTCTCGTGGCGTGCCGCCGTGGCGGCAAGCGCCCGCTGGGCCGAGTGGAGGGCCCACTGGCTCGCGAGGATGCCCCCGTCCTTGTTACTGTCGCTGTAGCCCAGCATCACCTGCTGCACCGGCAGGCCGCCGCCGTGCCGAGCCGCGCCCGAGATCGCAAGGGAGGCCCGCGCCGCCGGATGGGAAAGGTAGGCGTCGAGAATCCCGGCGGCGCCCTCGAGATCGTCGAGCGTCTCGAAGAGGGGCACCACCTGCAGGGGGCAGACCGGCGCCCCGCCGCCGGGCGGAACCTCGGAAAGCCCCGCCTCGCGCGCGAAGAGATGGACGAGGAGCAAGTCCGAGAGCTGGCGGGTCATGCTCACGATCAGGGCGCCGAGTCCCGCTCCGTGGCGGGCGCGGTGCTCGCGGAGAACCGCGTAGCAGTCGCGCACGGCGTCGGCCTCGGGTCCCGCCGCGAGGTCGGGATGGAGGAAGGGCCGGGACGAGGCGAGCTCGCGCCCGAGGAACTCGACGCGCCTTTCCTCGGGCCAGTCCGCGAAGTCCGCGCCGTCGGGCACCCCGGCCGCTGCGAGCAGTTGGGCCGCGGCCCGGTCGTGGAAGGCGCTGTTCTGGCGCACGTCGAGCTCGGCGAGGTGCAGGCCGAAGACATCTATCTTGCGCAGCAGCGGATCGACGAACTCCTCGGCCATGCGGCCGGCGCCGATCTCGACGAGGGAGCCGCGCAGCACAGCGATCTCGTCGCGGAGGTCCTCGGCCTTCGCCGTGTCCCCCTCGCGGAGCAGCCACGCCCGCAGCAGATAGGCGAAGGCGCGCCAAGGCTCCCCGGCGTTGCGCGCGAGGATGGCGGCGCCCTCGCCGCCGAGGCGGTCGGCGAGGGCTCGGATCCGCTCCGCCAGACCGGCCGGGGCCTCGTGCTCGGGCGAGGCGACGCTGAGGTGGAAGGCCGCGTCGGCCAGCTCGCGGCGGTGGAGCTTCACCGCCTGCTTGCGGAGTTCGGCGAGGGTGTCGCGCGTGACTTCGGCGGTGACGAAGGGATGGCCGTCGCGGTCGCCCCCGATCCAAAGCCCGAAACGCACCCGGGGACCGCCGCATCCGGCGAGCGCGGCGGAGTCGAAGCCGGCACGCTCCCAGGCCCAGCGCAGCTTCCGGTCGGTCTCGTCGAGGGTGCGGGGAAAGACTTCCCGCAGATAGTAGAGCGCGTTGCGCAGCTCGCGCTCGACAGTGGGGCGCTCTACGTGGATCTCGCCCGTGTTCCAGAGCGACTCCAGCGAGGCGAGGAGACGCGCCTCGGCCCGGTCGTGCTCCCGCTGCGTCAGATCCGGATTCTCCAGCTCGACGAGGGCCGCATGGAGATCCCGGTGGCGTTCGCGCACGCTGGGCCGCTTCGCCTCGGTGGGGTGGGCGGTGAAGACCGGCTCGACCCGGGCGGCACGCAGGGCGGCCGCGATCTGCGCCTCGTCGCGGCCCTCGGCACGCATCGCCGCGAGGGCGTGGGGCCACAGACCGCTCTCGGCCTCGGGGCCGAGCCGACGCTCGCGCTCGCGCCTCGTGTCGTGGGCGACCTGCTCCTCGATCATGTCGAGCAGTTGGAAGGCGATGGAGCAGACCTGCGCCGTGTCCCCCGCATCGGGGAGGGCTGCGGGAGCCGCCGCTGCTTCGGGAGCCGTTTCTCCGAAAGCCGCCGAGGCGCCTTCGTCCAGCCACGGCAGGGCCTCGGCGAGGGCCGGGCGGGAACTCGTCCGCAGCACGGCGCGCAGCGACTCCATGATCTCGAGGACTTCTCGGTCGAGCGAGGCCAGGCCGCTGCGGACAAGCTCCTGCGGCAGGGGATCGGGGACGGTGTTCGTGTCGTTCGCGTTCGCGTTCGTGTTCATAGGGGGCTGGAAGCCGGTGGCAAGGAAACGGTCTGACTCGGCAAAAAGCAACTTGCTTGCCGGTCCCGTCACTCCTTTCCGTCCGGTGCCCGTCTTTGGCAAGTTCGCGGCGGCGCCCGTTTCCTCCAAGGCTTCGTCCGCTTTTTCAAGGTACGCGCCTTGTCGGATTCCGGCATTTCCCGCACACTGTCCCCCGCGACCATGAAGACCCCCGTCACGATCCCTTTCGCCGCCGCGTGCCTTTTCGCCCTGGGCGCAGCCTTCTCCCCAGCCGCCGAGAGGCCGAACCTCGTCGTCTTCCTCTCCGACGACCACACTTGGCGGGATTCCACCGTCTACGGATCGACCGACATCGATACGCCGAACATGGCCCGGGTCGCGGCCGAGGGCATGGTCTTCGACCGGGCCTACGTCGCCTCGCCGAGCTGCGCGCCGAGCCGGGCCGCCCTCCTCACCGGCAAATGGCCGGCGCGGAACGGGGCCGAGGCCAACCACACCCGCCCGCGCGAGGAGATCCGCAAGCTGCCCGCCTACCTCCAGGAACTCGGCTACGAGGTCGTTTCCTTCGGCAAGGTCGCGCACTACCGCCACACCCCCGAATATGGATTCGACATCGCCCGCCACTACGGCTACCACGAGGACGTCGCCGTGCCCGAAGCCGTCGCATGGCTGCGGCAGCGGCGCGACGAGAGGCCGCTCTGCCTTTTCGTCGGCTCGAACTGGCCCCACGTGCCCTGGCCCGAGGACACCGAAGGGATCGACCCCGGCGCCCTCGTCGTGCCGCCGCACCACGTCGACAGCGATGTCTCGCGCCAATGGCGGGCCCGCTACGTCGCCGCCATCCGGATCATGGACGGCGAGCTCGGCCTCGTCTACGACACCGCCCGCGAGGTCCTCGGCGACGACTTCTTCTTTCTCCACACCAGCGACCACGGGGCGCAGTGGCCCTACGCGAAATGGACCCTCTACGAGGACGGCGTGCGCACTCCCTTTTTTGCGACCTGGCCGGGCCGCATCGAGCCGGGCTCGCGCACCGAAGCGATGGTCTCGTGGATCGACATCCTGCCCACCCTCGTCGATGCGGCCGGCGGCGGCGCCCCCGAGGGCATCGACGGGCGCTCCTTCCTCCCCGTCCTCGAGGGCCGCGAGCAGCGGCACCGCGACCGGATCTTTCTTTCCCACAGCGGGGACGGCAACAACAACGTCTTTCCCACCCGCGCGGTCGTCGACGAGTCGGGCTGGAAGCTCATCCACAACCTGCGCCCCGAGCTGCGCTTCCTCACCCACGTCACGAAAAACTCGGGCGACAGCGGATACTGGGACAACTGGCTCGACCGCGCCGTCGAGGACGCCGAGGGCACCGGTCCCCGGCGCATCGTGCGCGAATTTCTGGTCCGCCCCGAAAGCGAGCTCTTCGATACCGCCAACGATCCGTGGGAGCGCGAGAACCTCG
>SLGN01000583.1 GCA_007123695.1 Verrucomicrobiales bacterium | reverse complement strand
CCTCGACGAAGCGCACCAGCTCGGCCCGCTTCGCGGCCAAGGCGGCGTCGAGGGCATGGCGCAGATCGTCGGCAAGCAGGCGCAGCACGAGCGCCTCGCATTCCGCCGCCTCCAACTCCCCGCAGCGCTGCTTCAACTCGTCGACGAAGTCCCCGAGCAGCTTGCGGTACTCCTTTCGCGTGTCGGCGAGGGCCTGCTTGATCTCGCCGTAGGGGGCGAGCGCCTCCTCGATGGCGGCGAGCTGGTCGAGCACGGGGCGCAGCGCCTCGCGGGCCTCCTCGGCGGCCCGCTTCTGCCCGGCGGTGGCCCGCATCAGGCCGGCGGCCTTGTTCTTCTTCGCCAGCTCGGCGAGGGCGGCGCGGTGCTCGGCCTTGATCTCGCGGCGCTGGCGCTCCAAGTCCTTCGGGTAGTTCCACGCGGCCTGCTCCTCCTCCTCAAGGTCTTCGGGCGAGTTCGACTGCTCGAAGGCCTCCTTCTCGCCCTTGAGCCGGGCGATCTCGCGCTTGGCCCCGGCGATGCGTTCGAGGTAGTCGGCCATGGTGGCGCGGACCAGCGGGTGGGCGAAGGGATCGGAGGCGGGACCGGCGGCCTCGTCGTCCTCCAGCGCGTCGGCCACGGCATCGACCCAGCCCTCCAGCACGCCAGGGAAGCCATTCTCCATCAGTGTCTTGAAGTCCGGCAGGGTGTCCGTCCACCAGGTCGCGACGACCCCGGCGAGCTTGAAGTGGTCGAGGGCGCCGAGCGGCTCCAGCGCCTCGGCGAAGCTGGCGAGCAGCTCGGCCCGCACCGCGTTGAGGTCGCGCCGGACGGGCAGCTCGGCGAAGCGGCCGGCGTGGGCCTTCCACCAGACCGCGAAGGCGGCGAGCACGGCGGCCCGCTGGGCGCGCACCGCGCCGCAGCCCTCGAGGAAGGGGCGGATCGCGGCGCGCTCGACCTCGCCGTCCGGCTCGTCCGGCTCGTCCGACAGAACCAGCTCCAGATAGCCCGGCGAGTCCGGCTTTTCCCGGAAGATCGCCTCGGGCGGCGGCCCCACGGCCTCGAAGAGGGAGCGCCGGGCCTCGACCTCGGCGGCGGGGTATCCCCCGCGCAAGTGGGCGCGCACGTCGTGCGGCTCCGGCGGCGGGGCGTTGTCGACGTAGCGGCGGATGTTCAGGTTCCAGTCGTTGAGCGGGTCGGCGATCTCCTCGATCCCGACGACGCGGGCGTAGCCGGGCACGTCCTCGAAGCGGTCGAAGGTGGCGGCGATCTTCTCGATGTGCTCGGGGCGCAGGTAGTTTTGCGCCCGCCCGGCGTGGAACTCGGCGTCGGCGTTGATGAAGAGCACCTTGCCCCGGCGCGGCTCCGGCTTGCCCGAGTTGCGCAGGTGGGGGCGGTAGTTCGGCCGCATCACGAGGATGCAGGCGGGGATCGCGGCCCCGTAGAAGAGGTTCGGCGGCAGGCCGATGACGGCCTCGACGAGATCCTGCTCGAGGAATTTTTTCCGGATCTCCTTCTCCGCCCCGCCGCGGAAGAGCACGCCGTGGGGCATCACGGTGGCGACCATGCCGTCGGGCTTGCAGACGTGCAGCATGTGCTGGGCGAACATCAGGTCGCCCTTCTTCCCCGTGGTCGGGCACCAGCCCCACTGGAAGCGCTCGGGGAACTCCATGCCGCCGCGCGAGTAGTTCTGGCTGAAGGGCGGGTTGGCGATGACGCGGTCGAAACGCTCCAGCCCCTCGCCCTCGCGGTGCTGGGGGTGCAGCAGGGTGTCCTGCAGGCGGATGTCGGCCCCGCGCACGCCGTGGAGCAGCATGTTCAGCCGGCAGATCGACCAGGCCGAGGCGTCGTTCACCTGGCCGCAGAGGCGCAGGTCGTCGGGGTCGCCGCCGGACTGCTCGACATGCTCGCGGCTGATGATGAGCATGCCGCCCGAGCCGCAGGTGGGGTCGTAGACGCTCATCCCCGCCTGCGGCTTCAGCAGGCGGGCCATCAGGCGGATGACGTCCCGCGGGGTGTAGAAGTCGCCGCCCTTCTTCCCGGCGGACTCGGCGAACATGTTGATGAGGAACTCGTAGGCGGCGCCGAGGAGGTCGGAGAACTGGAAGTCCTCGTTGCGCAGGCGCTGGCGGGAGAAATGGCGCACGAGGTCCTTGCAGGCCTCGTCGGAGAGCACCCGCTTGTTCCCCTGGGTGCGCATGAAGGTGATGTGGTCGAGGACGTGCTCCAGCGACTCGTTGGCCTCGCTGAGGGCGCCGAGCGCCTTGTCGAGCACCGCGCCGAAGGGCTCGGAGGCGTCGTTGAGCCGCTCGCTGAGGCTATCCCAGCGGGCGCGTTCCGGGACGAAGAAGCCGTCGTAGAAGTCGGGGTCCTCGCCGTAGTCCTCCTCGGCCCGCTCCCGCACCATCCCCTGCTCGACCCGCCGCCCGACGATGCGCTCGCGCTCGGCCTCGAACTGGTCGGAGCAGCGCTTGAGGAAGAGCAGGCCGAAGATGTAGTCCTTGTAGATGGCCGCGTCGAGTCCCTCCTGCCGCAGCCGGTCGGCCGCGGCGTAGAGGTGGCGCTCGAGCTTGGCGAGGGAGAGGCGGGGCATGGGAGGGGCGCTGGGAGAGGCGGGGAACGAGAACACCGTTTCCATAGCATCTCTTAAGGATTTTGGCGAGCGTGCAAATGCTTGCCCGCCCTCCTCCTCACTCCCCCGCCCCAAGCTCTCGAGCGTCACCACCACTAGCTCGGCTCTGTTGTTGTTCCACAGCTCCCGGCCTTCGCCGACGCGACCGACGTTGTTCGAGTAGCCGATGTAGAGGCACCTTGCGGAAAGGCTGGTATTGGGGTGGCGAGTCCTTCAGGGAAGCCCTTTTTGAGCGTCTCCACCATTTGAAGGGGGCAACTTCCTGTCGCGAAGGATTTTCGCGGAAGCGATCAGGCCAATGACTACGCGACGCGCGATGCCTAAGCGATCATCTGCGAGGCGGTGCGGCGGTTTGGCATGGCGAACGGAGATCGGGAGGAGTTTGCGTCTCTTCCCCGGGGTTATTGCCGCCACGACTTTTCGCTGGCGTTTTGCGACGTTTTCGCGAGGATGGGGCCGCCATGCACCTCGATCTTCGCATTTTCAGCGGATCCGCCCACCCCGAACTCGCCGACGAAATCGCCGCCTACCTCGGCGTGCGCCGGTCCGACGCCACCGTGAAGCATTTTCCCGACGGCGAGACCTTCGTGAAGATCAACGAAAACATCCGAAAGCGCGACATCTTCATCGTCCAGCCCACCTGCCCGCCGACCAACCAGAACCTGATGGAGCTGCTCATCATGGTCGATGCCGCCCGCCGCGCCAGCGCCGACAGCATCACGGCGGTGATCCCCTTCTTCGGCTACGCTAGGCAGGACCGCAAGGACCAGCCTCGCGTGCCCATCACTGCCAAGCTCATCGCCAACCTACTCACTGCAGCGGGTGTGACCCGCGTCCTCACCATCGACCTCCACGCCGGGCAGATCCAGGGCTTCTTCGACATCCCCGTCGACCATCTCTACGCCAAGCCCGTCCTCATCAAATACCTCCGCGAAAAGGGATTTTCCGACAACCTCGTCGTCGTCTCGCCCGACGTCGGCGGCATGAAGATGGCCCACTCCTACTCCAAGGCTCTCGGCACGCCACTCGCCATCGTCGCGAAGAACCGCGTCAGCGCGACCGAGGTCGAGGCCATCAGCCTGATCGGCGAGGTCGAGGGCAAGGACGTCCTCCTCGTCGACGACATCTCCGAATCGGGCGGCACCCTCCTCTCGGCGGCGCGCCTGCTTCGCCAGGAAGGCGCCCAGCGCATCTTCGCGGGCGTATCCCACGCCGTCCTCAGCGACCAGGGACGCCAACGCATCGCCGAATCCGAGATCGAGGAGCTCATCTCGACCAACAGCACCCCCTACGCCGTCGGCGAGAAGGTGGTGACCGTCAGCGTCGCCGAGATCCTTGGCGAAGCGATCCGCCGCATCCATTTCGGCGAATCCGTCACCTCGCTCTTCGACATCGGGTGACGAACGGATTCTTGACGCGCCCGCGTCAAGAATCGTTGCGGGTGCGGGATTTCGCTCACCCCTCCCCCTCTCCCTCTCCCTCCGGACGTGGGATCAGGTGGAGGTCGCGCTGGGGGAAGGGAATCTCGATTCCGGCGGCGGCGAAGCGCTCGTGGATGAGGGTGTTGATGCGATGGGTCACGGCGAGGCGACATTCGGTGGAGCCGAGGAAGCAGCGCAGGCTGAAGTCCAGGGAACTGTCGCCAAAGCTCTCGAACACGGCCGATGGCGCCGGATCCTGGAGTACATCGGGCTGCTCCGCCGCGATTTCGAGCAGGATGGAGCGGGCCTTCTCGGTGTCCGAACCGTAGGCGATCCCCACGGGGAAGACGAGACGGTTCACCTTGGTGGACAAGGTCCAGTTCATGATGGTACCGGTGATGAATTCCTTGTTCGGCACGATGAACTCCTTCTTGTCCCAGTTGGTGATGGTGGTGGCTCGGATGCGGATCTTCGTGACGACTCCGTCCACGCCGGCGACGGTGATGATGTCGCCCACGCGGATGGGCCTTTCGAAAAGCAGGATGAGCCCGCTGACGAAGTTGGCGACCACCTCCTGGAGGCCGAAGCCAAGCCCGACGCTGAGCGCCGCCGCAATCCAGCCGAGCTTCGACCAGTCCAGTCCGATGGCCTGCGAGGCGACGATCACGCCGACGGCGACGACGAAATACTGGCAAAGGGTCACGACGGCGTTCCTGACGCCGCTCTCGACCTCCAGGGCCCGGAGAAATCCGAGCTCCAGCAGGCCGGGCAGGTTCTGGAACACGATCCACGTCACCGAACCGATCAGCACGAGGGAAAGTAGATCTCCCACGCTGAACTCGCCGAAGAGGT
>SLGN01000083.1 GCA_007123695.1 Verrucomicrobiales bacterium | reverse complement strand
GCGGGTTTGGGGGTCGAATCACGGGGGAAAGGTTCTCTCTGTCAGAAATCCGGCGCGATGACAAACGGAAACTTCTTCCGGAGAAATTTTGCGGGACACAATCGGCGGGATTCGATACACTTCGCGCCATGAAAGCGTCCTCCCGGATTTTTCGCGCAGCTCGGACCGCCCTCGCCCTTCCGTTCCTGATCGGCGCCTTCGCCCTCGGCGACGAGCCGCTCGTCGGCGACCTCGACGTCTTCGTGACGCTGCCCGACGCCTACCAGCTGACCCCCGACGACCTCGAGGCCCGCTACGAGCAGGGGAGCTGGAACCGCAACCCCTACTTCAAATGGCTCACCGACGACCGCAGCCGGGCGATCTTCCAGAGAAAGGACCTCGGCAACCTCAAGGTCGATCTCGTCATCCTCGGCGGCACCGTGCCGGTCGAGGAGTTGGTCGTCGATTTCGAAGACGGGCGCTTCGTCGGCATCACCGTTTCGATCCACAACCGCGGAGACGGAGGCAAAATCTCGCTTGAGGAGTTCACGCGTCGCCGCGACGCTGTCGGCCGCCATCTCGGGGAGCAGCTCCAGGTGCGGCCGTCGAAGCGCGAGGCGCGACCGACCCAGGGCGTCCTGACCCAGGGGTATGCCTGGGTCTCGGCCCGGGGCAAAGCGGTGCTGGAGAGCAACCACGACTCCGACCAGAGCATCGAATTCCTGCGCATGCGCCTCGCCCGGCGCGACGCCGACGGCATTTTCGAAGCGGCGCTGCAGGCGCGGCCGGGGGCCTCGGTCAGGCTTTCCGAACTGCCGCGTTTCGTGAGAAAGGAGGACGGCGACGTCTTCATCGACGAGATCCCGATGGTCGATCAAGGGGCGAAGGGCTATTGCGTCGTCGCCTCGGTGCAAAGGCTTTTCGAATTCTACGGAATCTCCTGCGACATGCATCAGCTCGCCCAGATCGCCGACTCCGATCCCGAGCAGGGCACCAGCTCGCTGGAGATCAACAAGCAGCTCAAGCGCATCGACTATCTTTTCAAGACCCGCTTCACCTGCCTCGCGGTGCGGCACGGCAACGGCCTCGTCGAACTCGTCGACGGGCAGTATGTCGGCAAGCCGATCCCGGACGCCAAGTTCGGCGAGTTCATCCGCAAGAACGTCGATCAGGGGATCCCGCTGCTCTGGTCGCTCGAGGTAGGCCTCTACCCCGAGGACCCTCCCCTGCAGGAGCAGACCTCGGGCGGCCACATGCGGATGATCATCGGCTACAACGACGAAAAGGGCGAGGTGATCTTTTCCGACTCCTGGGGCGCGGGGCACGAGCGGAAGCGGATGGACGCCGAGAACGCTCTCTCCGCCACCCGCGGGCTCTTCGTGATGAAGCCGACCACGAGGTAGGCGTTGGCGCGGCCGACTGCGGTCTCGAAGTGCGCTTCGGCTCCGCGTCTCCGGAGCGGGCTACCGGCCGGCGGCCCGCCCGCCTCGTTCCACGGGCAGCGACTGGTTTTCCAGCCAAAGGTATTCCTTCATGGAGCCCTCGTAGAGCCGGACGCGAGGGTAGCCGAGCACGTGCTTGAGGTAGACGTAGAGCAGGCTGCCTTCGCGGGAGGTGCCGCAGTAGCAGATGATGTCCTTGTCCGGGGTGATCCCGGCGCGGACCAGCTCGGCCTTGTTCCGCTGCGGCGACCGGAACTTGTGGGTGTTGCCTTCTTCCATCAGGCGCGCCCAGTGGAAGCTGATGGCGCCCGGGATGTGCCCTTTCCGCAGCCAGACGTCGTCGTTGCCCTGGAACTCGTTCAGGGGTCTCGCGTCGATCAGCAGGCGGCCGGGATCGCCGGCGTGGGCGCGCACCGCCCTGACGTCGGCGGCGATGCCGGGGTTTCCGTGCAGGGGCAGCCTGCCCGGCGGGTTTCCGAAATACTCGCGGACCACCGGCAAACCCTGGCGCTGCCACTCGGCCAGCCCGCCATCGACGATGCGGATGTCCTCGATTCCGAATTTCTCCAGCACGTAGACCACCATGCTGGTGCTCAGGATCTCGTCGTTCGGCAGCCTGTCGCCGGTGGCGTAGACCAGATGGGTGCGCCTCCTGTCCGCGCCGGCGCGCTTCAGCAGGGTCTTGGTGAGGCGGTCGGGCAAATACTGGACCGGCACGGCCCGGTCGGTCCCGCGCAGGGTGTCGAAGTTGATGTGGTGCGCGCCGGGCAGGTGGCCGCGGAAGTAGTCCTTGTAGCCGCCGCGCGTGTCCAGAACGACGGGGCGGGCCGAGGCGTCCGGAGCCTGCATCAGGGCCATGGCCTCGGTCGGGCTGACGATAGAGACAGAGACATCGCCGCGGCAAAGGCCGGAGGCCAGAAGGGCGAGGAGGAGTTGGGGCACAAGGAGGGGTAGCGGGGGTTTCATGGTGGAGCGGTTGCTTTGTTAGTGGTGAACTGTAAATTGGAGACTGTAAACCGTTGACTGCTTGCTCTCGTCGGGGGCGATTCAGGCGTAGCTGCGGGCCAGGCTGAAGACCAGCGCGGCCAGCGCTGCGGCGCAGGGCAGGGTGACGACCCAGGCCAGCAGCACCGGTACGACGGTGCGCCACTTGGCCTGGCGAGTGGTGATGCCGATGCCGAGCAATGCTCCGACGGTGACGTGCGTGGTGGACAGCGGCAGGCCCTTGAACGAGCCGAGCATCACGAGGAAGGCGCTGGTTAGGTTGGCGGCGAATCCCTGCCCAGGATCCATCGCGGTGATCTTGTGGGCTAGGGTTTCGGCGACGCGGCGGCTGCCGAGAACGCCTCCCAAGGCAATGGCGATTCCGACGAGAACGAGGGCGGGCGAGGCTCGGAATCCCGCCACGCCGACGAGGAGCGCGGCGATCTTCGGCGTGTCGTTCATGCCCCGGGCAAAGCACACCGAGCCGGCGCTGAGGAAGTGCAGGGCGTCGAGGGGACGGTTGCGATGGTTCGACGCGAGCCGCATCCTCCGCAGCGCGATGTAGAGCAGTCCGCCGAGAACGATCGCGATCAGCGGCGCCAGCAGCAGCGGCTTGGCGAAGGACTCCCAGAGGCGGACGACGCTCACTTCCGAGGGGTCGGCCGCGAGACCGGCCCCGAGCAGGCCGCCCATCAGCATGTGGGTGGTCGAGACCGGGAAGCCGAGACGGGTGGCCAGCAGGTTCGCCAGCGCAGCTCCCATGGCGGTGGAAAGGAGAAAGGCGGGATCCGCTGCGAGCGCGTCGGGAACGAGCCCCTTTCCCGAAAACGTCGCGAGAAGGACGCCGTTTCCGGCCAGCGCGGCGGCGCTGCCCGCTGCGGTCGCGAGCATCGACCAGTGCAGCGCGGTGCGGAACCCCGTGGTGCCGCTCCCGAGTAGGGAAGCCACGCCTTTAAAATTGGCGTTGGCACCGTTCGCGAACGCGATGGCTAGGGACGCGGCAATCAGAAGAGGGGCAAGCATGGGCGGCTGGCAAGGCGACCCTCATAAAAGACCCTCAAGGCGAGGCTGCAAGTTCGCATTTGCGCAAACGTGCAAATGAAAATTCCGGCCTTGCGCAGCGAGCGCAAGGCCGGAAGACGCGGGGGCACTGTCCTCCGCCCGAATGGGTTGTCAGCGGTCGGATCCGCTTCTCAATGGTTGAACATGAATTCCTTCGAGTTCAGAACGGCCCAGAAGACGTCGTTCAAGACCTGCTCGCGCTGGGCGGCGTCGTCGCCGACGGAAGCGACTTGGACCATGATCTGCTCGATTTCATCCTTGGTGGGCTTTCGGGAGAGGGAGCGGACATAGATTTCCTCGACGACCTGCTCGGAAGTGCGCCCGTCGGCCAGGGCGGTCTTAACCACGGCACCGGCCTCGATCTTCTGGGTCACGGTGGGCCCGTTGAGAAGGTGGAGGGCCTGGGAAAGGCTCGGATCCATTTTGACCTCACAGGAGCAGACCGTCTCGCGGGTGGCCCGTCCGAAGGTGGTGAGGAAGTAGTCGCTTGTGTTCCCGTCGGCGATCTGGACGGCGCGGGCGCCGAGGGGGAGCCCGGTGAACTTGTTCTTGGTCTCCGTCACCTGGGTGATGGTGTCGAGCATGACTTCGGCCCGCTGGCGGCGAACGCGTGCTTTGGCGAAGTTGTTGAGGTCGTCCTTGTTCGAGGGGTTGGCCTTGGTCGAGCGCTGGTAGGCGGCCGAGTTGCAGATGTCGCGGACAAGCTGGCGGAAGTCGTAGCCGTATTCGCCTTCGAAGCGGGAGCCGAGGGCCTCGAGCAGTTCGGGGTTCGAGGCGGGGTTGCTGATGCGGACGTCATCGACCGGATCGATGATGCCAACTCCGAAGAAGTGCGACCAGACGATGTTGGCGATGTTCCGCGAAAAGTAGGGGTTGTCGGGGGAGGCAAGCCACTCGCCGAGTACCGCACGCCGGTCCTTCCCGGCCACGTCGGGCGCCTCGCCGCCGAGAAACTTGGGTGGCATGTTCCGTCCGCCGACGAGGTGTTTCACCTCGCCGCTGCCGCGGTTGTAGACCACTTGCTCGCGGGGATCGACGCCTTGCTTGCGACCGACTTGGGCGAAGAAGGCGGCCCAGCTGTAGTAGTCGTCCATGGTCCAGCGGTCGAAGGGATGGTTGTGGCACTGCGCGCATTGCAGGCGCATCCCCATGAAGACTTGGGCGACGTTTTCGGAGAGCTTCAGGGTGTCCCTTTCGACTTGGTAGAAATTCGTCGAAGGGGTCTCGAAGCTGCCTCCTTCTGCGGCAAGCATCTCAATGACGATCTCGTTGAGGGGGCGGTTGGCCGCGATTTGGTCGCGCAGCCAGCCATGGTAGAGTAGGGCGGCCTTGTAGGAGATCCCGAGACCGAGATTGTTGTTTGAGCGGACCTGGAGAAGCTCGGACCACTTCATGACCCACATTTCGGTGAACTCCTT
>SLGN01000091.1 GCA_007123695.1 Verrucomicrobiales bacterium | reverse complement strand
CCGCGCCGGAAGACTTGGGGCTCGCGTTCGTAGCCGACCGCCTCGAGCTTTTCCGCGAAAGCCTCGAGATCGAGCCGGTCGCCCGTCGTCAGCGCCTCCGCCTGGCGCGAGAGGGATCCAGGCGGCGGGGCCGGCTCGTCGAGGGAATCGGCGGAGAGCACCACGATGGCCTCGCCCTTTTCCCTCGCGGTTTCGTGGAGTTCCTTGAGCACAGCGAGCCGCTCGGCGGCGGATTCGGGGTCGGGCAGGGTCTCCTCGAAGCCGGCCCATTCGTACTCGGGCAAAAAGAGGGCCTCGCGTCCCCAGGCGGAGAGTTCGGTCTGCATCACCTCCTGCGTCTTGACCTGGGGGCAGAGGACCCACACGGCCGAGTCGAGCTCGCCCGCCTCGCGCCAGGCGGCGATGGCGGCGGCGACGTAGAGCGGCTGGCCCGCCTCGGCGACGTGGTCGAGCACGAGGGGGCTCTCCGGCGTCGCGAGCGAGACGCCTCGCCAAGCGGCGTCGAGACGACGGCACCGCCTCAATGCGGGTGCGACGAAGTCGAGGGGATCGGCGTCTTTTCGGGGCTGGCTCACGGGCGGCAACGCTACGCGATACGGGGACGGGAAGAAACCGGATTCCGCCGCCGCCTGATCCCTTGCGGACACGCCGCCGCTCGCTTGCATTTCGGCTCGATTTTCAGCTCGCGGGGCGCTACAGTCGCAGCCACAGACACCCCCACGCATTTTCCATGAAACCCGCCCTGATACTTTCCCATCTCGCCACGCTTGCGGTCGGCGCCGCCACCGCCTACGTCGCCATACCCTCCCTTAAGTCCGGAAAGGAAGGGGCCGAGGGCGCTGCGGCTGCGCCCACCACCTTCGCCGGCGAGCCCGGCAGGAAGGGATCGGGCTCGACTGCGGCCGAGGCCGGCCTGCCCGAGAACCTGAACGCCGCCAACCTCGGCCGGTCGGGCTACGACATGGGGAGCCGCGATCCCGTCGCCGCGCTCGCCGCAGCCAAGAAGATTCCCGGACGCGACAACCGGCATCTCTTCACCGAGTCGGTCTTCACCGCCTGGGGCGAGAAGAACGGTCAAGAGGCGGCGGAATGGGCCATGGCCAACCTCAAGGGCACGGAGAAATCCGACGCGCTCTACAGCATCGCCGACGGGTGGGGCGAGACCGATCCGGCTGCGGCGGCGGAGTGGTTTTCCGAAAACACCAGCGGAGTCACCCGCGAGGACGCGATCTACGAGATCCTCGAAGCCTGGGGGCGCAAATCGCCGGAGCAGGCCCTCGCCTGGGCCGAAGAACTGGACGAATACACCCGTTCCAGCGTGATGGACTCGCTCGCCGACGGCTGGGCCTCGGTCGATCCGGAGGGCGCCGCGAAGGTTGCCGAAAGCCTGCTCCAATACGATTTCGGCGACGAGTTCGTGATGCGCGTCGCGGGCCAGTGGGCCATCGACGCCCCCGGCTCCGCCGCGGCCTGGGCCGGCTCGATCCAGAACGAGGACGCCCGCGCCATCGCCCATCTCGAGATTGGCACCTCGTGGGCGCAGAACGATCCCGAGAAGGCCTCGGCCTGGATCGGCTCGCTCGGCTCCGACGAAGACAAACTCTACGCGGCCCTCGGCGTGGCCATGGGCTGGGCCGAACACGATCCCGGCGCCGCGCTCGGCTGGGCGGTCGGTTCGGTGGAAAGTCCCGAGGCACGCCAGCGCATCATCGAGGACGTGATGCTCGACTGGAGCTCGACGGATCCCTCGGCCGCCGCCGAATGGCTCAACGGCCAGCCTGCGAGTCCGCAGAACGACGAGGTCCTCTCGACCTTCAGCAGCGCCATCATCGACGTCGATCCCGAGTCGGCGGTGACCTGGGCCTCGACCATCTCCGACGCGGCCAAGCGCGACGACAGCGTCGCGACTCTGTTGGAGGAATGGATCGCGATGGACGGCGACGCGGCCCGCCGCTGGGTCGCCGGCTCGAAGCTCAGCCCCGAGCTCAAAACGCGCTTCGGCAGCGCAGAGTGACCGAATCCCCGCCGCCCGCGCCCTTGTTCCGATCCCGCGCCGTGCGGGCGCGGAAGAGCCGGGCCCTCAGCTCATGCGGACCATGTCCTTGACGAGCTGGCCGTAGAGGTAGAAAAGGCCCCGCCACGAATAGCGGAAGGTGCCCGGCGCCTCGCCCGGCTTGATCAGGCCCTCGTCGAGATTGTGCAGGATCTGGCGTCCGGTCTCCTGCTCGATGAGCGCGGCGAGGCCTTCCGGATCCTCCTCGACGAAGTCGCATTCCATGTAGCCGAGGCCCTCCATCCAGAAGCGGTGCACGATCAGGAGATCGGCGAAGTCCCTCGACTCGGAACTGTGCCGCAGCGAGATGTCGGGCGGCATCTTCATGGGGGTGCTGAAGGGCAGGTTCGTCGTGCGGTAGACCATGCCGCGCGGCACCCTCGAGGTCAGCGCGAGACTGGCCCAGGAGAGGCCCGACTGCTCGGTGAGGCAGATCGCCGCCTGCTCGCGCGTCTCCGCACAGTAGAAAAGGCGGTAGAACTGGTGCAACCCGTCCCAGTCCCAGCCGGCGTCGGCGACCTGCTCGAACCCTTCGCTCTCGATCTCCCGGGTGAACTGTCGCAGCTCGGGAAAGCGGTCGGCGTCGGGCGGGCGTTCGGGCTGCAGCGTCTTTCCCATGGGTAGGCGGAGACGGCGGATGCGGGTGAGCAGCTCGAACCAAGGCAGCAGGAACCACAGCAGGAGGCCGCCGAAGCCAGCCACCACGCTGCCGGTAAAAAGGTAGAAGGCGAGGAAGGTGGCGGCGAGGATGCCCACGGCGCCGGCCTTGCGGACGAGGCACCGCCGCGAGGTGCGGAGGGCGAGGGCGAGCAGGAGGACGCCCGCGACAAAGAGCAGATCGTTCATGGAAACCTTTGCGGAGATGCTGGGAGAATTGGGAGGTAGGGGAGCTACTCTACGGGGTCGGAGGGGCGGCTTCCACGGATTCTGCGATCTTTTCCGCAGGGTCCTCCGCCCGCGCCGACCCGCGCAAACTCCTACGGCTTGCGGCGGAAGACGGCGACGTGTCGGTCGATCGACTTGCCTGGAGTGCCGAGCCGCCGGGTCTCGGGATTGAATTCGCTGCGGACGAGCTCTCCGCCGAGACGGCCGATCACCTCAAGGGCGAGAGCGTGTTCCTTGTCGAAGTAGCTCGTGATCGCGAGCCGCCCGCCGGGGGCCAGCTTGGCGAGGGCGTGGTCGAAGATTTCCTCCCAGTCGCGGGCGCCGTTCCAGTAGTTCTGGTGGCGCAGGAAGACGAGGTCGAAGTCTCCGCCGAGCTGGGACAGACCGGGCAGCTTGGTCGCGTCGCCGGTGAGAAACTCGAACTCGCGCCGTCCCCGGCCCTCGCTCGCCTCGCGCACCCGACCGAGACGGCGCGCCGCGTCGGCGATCTCCCGCGCCCGCACGTCGATGCCGGTCAGGCTCACCTCGGCCGAGGGCGTCCCGGAGAGTTCGGCGGCGAAATCGGCGAGCACCTCGGCCTCGCGGCAGTCGCCGCAGGCCAGATCGAGCACCCGCGCCGCCGCGCCGCTGCCGGCGGCGGGCTCTCCGCGGGCGCCGGGAGGGGATCCGGGATCCGCGCCGGCCACCTTGCGAAGCAGGCGCGCGAGCCGCTCGAGATCCTCCTCGTTCGCTTTTCGAATCGCACCCGACATCGTTGCTTCAGGGGGCGCGGTGGTGGGCCTGGTAGTGCTCGCGCAGCAGATCGCGCCCGAAGTCGCCGTCGAAATCGCGCCAGACCGCGTGGACGTGGTTCGCATCGTTCTGGGTGTTGGCGTATTCGAGAAGGAAGGTGGGGCCCTGCACGCGGTAGTAGTGGGGGTCGCCCTTCTCGATGCCTCCGAGCCATGCGAAGAGGACCTTGCCCATCCCGGCGGCCTCGATTTCGGCGAGCACCTCGTCGGCGAACTCGGCCTTGACCCGCCGCACGTAGACATCGACGAGCTCGCGCAGTTGCTTCTGCTCGGCGGGCGCCATCTCGGCGAAAGCCAGCCCGCCACCCTCGAGCGGCTCTACCCGCCTCTCGGCCGCGGTAAGGATGTCGTCGGGGGCCTCGTTGCCGATGATGGCCTTGGCCCGCCGGCCATCCTCCAGCGACTGGACGAGGGCGCGGGCGACGTCCTCCTCGCGGGCGAGGACGCGGAGTCCGGCACGCGGGCCTTGCCTGACTTCGGCGGGATTCGACGCGAAGAAATTGGGAGTGCCCGAGACGATCTTGCCCTCGGCGATGGTGAAGTTCATCGCGAGGTGGTGGCCTTCGAAGCGCCAGCCCCAGGCCGCCTCGCCCGGCTGGCCGAAGATGGTCAGGTAGTACATCTCGGGATTGCGCCGCGGCGACTCGTTCTCCAGCTCCCAGAGGACCTGCTCCAGGCTCATGATCTCCAGGGCGGTGGCCAAGCCGCGATGGCTCAGGCCCGTGCTCAGCAAGGCGTAGGCAAGGTGCCGCTGGTCGGGACGCATCGCCTTGAGGGTGAGGCCGCGCCGCATTCCCTCGCCTTCGAAGGGCTTGGGGATGAAATGCCAGTTCTCGCGTTCTTCGTCGCGCAGGGGCAGCACCGCGATTTCCCTCTGTTCCTCTTCCAAGCTGGCGAGAAGACGCAGCGCCGCCTCGGCCATGTCCTCTGCCGACTCGTGGGCTTGGGCACGCGGCGGTGCGGAGATGGCGAGAAAGGCGCAGAGCGCGGCGGAAAAGAAGCGTCCGTATTTCATCCCAGCTAGCTTGCCAAGGAATCGGCCCGAGGGCAAGGACGCAATCGCACGCCTGGCCCCTCCTTTGAAGCGTAATCCAAACATATAACCATGTTATTCATTTTTATTCCTTCATCGTGCGGAAACCAGAGTGATAACAATCCGCT
>SLGN01000199.1 GCA_007123695.1 Verrucomicrobiales bacterium | reverse complement strand
GTTGTTGTTGGGCGGGTAGGCGAGCCGCACCGCGTAGCGTCCGGCCTGCGGGATCTCCGCGGAGAAAATGGCGCGGGCGCCGCCCTTCGCGGTGTTGCCGTCGTGGCGGTAGCCGTAGCCGACGTAGCTCTTGGCCGCCCCGCTCTCGCTCCAGTTCCCCTCGAACCCGGCCGCCTCGTCGTCCACGACGATTCCCGGCAGCTTCGAGAGGGGCACTCCCGCAGCGTTCGGATCTTCGTAGGCGAGGATCTGGCCGTCGGCGAGGAGACGTTCCCGCAGGGCCGGGTAGTCGACGTCCTGCACCGCCACGCCCGCGTCGAGGGCCATCGCCGCCGCAGTGGCGGCGCTCTGGGCGAGAATCATGAAGACGGGCTCCATCCGGATCGAGCCGAAGGCGATGTGCGAGCTGGAGACGCAGACGGGCACCATCAGGTTGGTGCACTGCTCGCGCTTGGGCACGAGCGAGCCGTAGGCGATCTCGTAGGGACCCCGGGTGCTGACGCCGATGTCGCCCTCGTTCTGGACATGGCCTTCCGGCGTGATGTAGCGCTGCACGTTGTGCGAGTCGATGGTGTAGGAGCCCATGCCGACGGACTCGGGCGTGGGGCGGCGCTTGCGCAGCTCGTTCTCGGTCATCACGTAGTGGCCGACCATGCGGCGGGCTTCGCGGATGTAGAGCTGGTGCGACCAGTTTCCGTTGTCTTCGAACTCGTCCTTGGGCAGGCCCCAGCGGCGCATCTCGGTCTGCACGTCCTCGGGCACGCGCGGGTCGTTGGCGATGAAGTAGAGCCACCCTTTTTGGTAGGTCTCGTGCTCGGCGACGATTTCGCGGCGGCGCTCGTAGCTCGCCTCGGGGTAGTCGTAGTTGTAGCCGATGTTGTCGGTGCTGAAGGGACCGTGGTTGTTCGTGTCGGTCTTGCGGTTGGGTATCGGGTCGAACTTTCCGAAGGTCTCCCGCCAGCCCGCCTCGAAGATGCGGAGGAGCAGCTCGTATTGCTTCGGATCGTAGCCCTCGGGCTTGGGAAAGGGGATGCGGTTTTCGGGATGGTCGGTCAGGCACATGCGGAAGCAGTAGGCCTGGACGCGGTGGTCGCCCTCGCCCTTGATCCCGGGATCTTCGGTGCTGATGCGGGCGAGCACTCCGCTGGACGGATCGCCGGGCACGACGTAAGGACTGATCGGCTCGTCGAGCACCCCGAAGTGGTGCCGGTGGTGGAGCACGCCGGTCTGGACGCCGTTCCATTCCTCTCCGTAGACCGAGTTCGCCTCGCGGCCGACGTGGTAGTCGACGCCGGCGGCGGCGAGCAGGTCGCCTTCGTAGGTGGCGTCGA
The DNA here is from genome assembly GCA_007123695.1 of Verrucomicrobiales bacterium. GTDB lineage: Bacteria > Verrucomicrobiota > Verrucomicrobiia > Verrucomicrobiales > DEV007 > Arctic95D-9. Next base: position 3,582 of record SLGN01000199.1, on the reverse strand, counting down.
AGAAGATCTGCCCGGCGAAGGTCTTGCCCGAAAGCGTCGAGAGGGAGCGGATGCGCCCGTCCTCGACCACGACGCCGTTCTCGCGGTCGAGCCATTCGTCGCGGTGGACCTCGATGCCGAACTCCTTCACGTAGTCCTCGAAGACCTTCTCGGCCACGCTCGGCTCGAAGATCCACATGGTGCGGCTCTCGCCGTCCATCGCCGGGGTGCCTTGGCCCTTGTTCCCGTATTCTGCGGCCTGCTGCCATCTCCACGTCCCGGGCTTCTGGTATTCCTTCCAGATGCGGTGGTAGAAGTCGCGGGAAAGCCCTCCGATGACGGCCTTGTTGCCGGTGTCGGTCCAGCCCAGCCCGCCGCTGGAGAGACCGCCGAGATGGACGTCGGGGCTGACGACGACGACCGACTTGCCCATCTTCTTGGCCTGGACCGCGGCGACGACGGCGGCGCAGGTGCCGCCGTAGACGACGAAGTCGCGGACGACGGGTTCGGCGGAGCGCAGGGACGGAGCGAGGAAAAGCGCGCCGCAGAGCGCGGCGGTCAATCGGGGGGCAAGGGGGTTCGGCATGGGGCCAGCTTAGGGGGCGCCCCCCGGAAAGGCAAGCGGCGCGGGCGCGGCGAAGGTCAATCGCTCGAAGTCACGTTGCCCCGCACGCTGATGGTGCGCTGCACATTAAAGGTGATGTGGCCGAGACGGTCGAGCCCAAAGGGCGTCGAGGTGACAACCTCGAGGGTCCACTGGCCGTCGTCGGGGATGACATTGTCCCACTTTTTGATCTTGATCATCTCGTCGCGCGGCACCGATCCATCGATGATGATCGAGGCACCGGGGACAAGGGCGCCGGTGGTGCCGAGCTGCGGCGGGCCTTTGTAGACTTGCGCGTAGGTCCACGAGTTCGGATAGAGGTCCTCGAGATGCACGGTGATCTCGGGTGCGACCGCCTTGATCGTCTCCCCGGCCTCCATCCCCACCATCACGCTGGTCGCGACCGGCCAGATTTGGATGAACTTCGAGGCGAGCTGGGATTCGGGAGCGCCGTGGTCCTCCAGCGAGTAGACCGAGAACCGCTCCTCTCCGCGCACTTTGAGCCGGTTGCCTCCAGGGATAGAGGTCACCGCGAACTCCAGCGAGTAGGGGCCGTTCTCGGAAATGGAGCCCTGGGCGTGGAGAGTGGCGAGGTTGCGGTTGATGTTGTCGCCGTTGGTCTTTCCCGGGTAGGCCTGGACGTGGCGGAGGATCTTCACCGAGCGAGCCGCCGGAGGAGCCTCGGGGTCGAAGGTGAGACCGTTGACGTCGAAAGTGACAATGAAAGGCCGGTCCGCCCGCGTCCGCGGGATCACCGAATAGGGGTCCTCCGAGGTGATGACCACGCTGCCCACGGGAATGTAGGAATTCACGTAGGTCGAATCGAGCAGGTAGCTGGTCAGGGGCGAGGACCGCACCGTGTGCAGCTCGAAGCGGGCGCCGTTCGGATTGACCGGCAGGGGCGAGGGTTGCGAACCCTGCTGCGGCACGACGATGTCCCACTCGAGTTCGTCGGGCAACTGGACCTGCCGGATGAAGAAGGTGTAGTCGCCCGCGCCGATCGGCAGGGCGGTCGCGAGCGCGAGGACGGCGGCGCCGACGGAGCGGAGACGGCGGAGGGAGAGGAGCGTATTCATTGGGCGTAGCGCTTGGACTTCATTTCGGCCGCGGTGGGAACTTCTTCGGCGTCCTTGGGCGGCAGCACGGAGATGGGGCCCTGCTTGAAGGTGGCCACCACGATGGTGTTCGACTTGGAGAAGGACTCCACCACGCTGGCGGGCAGCTCGACATGGCCGAGCGCCTGTTCGCGGGTGACCTCGACGGTGCGGATCCAGGCGCGGTTGGCGAGGAGGAAATCCTGGAAGGTCATCACCTTGGCCCCCTCGTCGATCGCGAGGCGGCTCGCGAGCGCTTCGGGAACGTGGAGGAGCGAGCGCTTCGGGACAAGGGTGAGGCTTCCCCGGTAGGACAGGACTGCGGAGTTCTTCACGAAGTTGCGCTCCGCGTTTGCCTTCGACGGGTCGTCGTCGGTTTTTCCCTTGGCCGGGCCCAGGTTTGCGATGGGATCCTTCTGCTGCTGCATGCGGAGCTTCTGGCTGAGCTGGTCGTGGGTGGCCACGTCGCGCATCCCGGCGGAGGATCCGCGTTCGGCGAGGACGGATCCGGGTCCCGCGAACAGCGCCGCGGCGGCGAGGAGATGGAGGGGAATCGGTTTCATGGAATGGGAACTGGTAGGGTGATCGTTCGCTGCATGGCGAGAGGCCGTTCACTTCGAGCGGTTGCCTGCCTGGTTCGGGTTGTTCGTGCCTTGGTTCGGGCTGTTGGCGGTGCCCTTGCCTTTCCCCGGATTCGTTCCGTCGCCGAGGCCCGACTTGCTGTTGCCGCTAGTGGAACCGGAGTCCGAACCATCGTCGCTGCTGCTGCCATCGCTGTCGCCGCCGCCCGATCCGGTATCGGTGCTTCCCGACGAGCCCCCGTCGCCACCACCCGTCGGAGCTGGCGCGGCCGGCGGGATGATGTTGCCTTCGCAATCGACCACGTCGCCGTTCTCGTTGGTGATCTCGTCGTAGAAGGTCACGAGCAGGACGAGGTCCTGCAAGTCGTATCCGGCATGGCTGACGTCGGTGTGGGTCAGCTCCATCAGGTAGATCACGTCGCGGGCGCCAAGCTTGATGCGCCCCTGCTCGTCGAGGTAGGGCAGCAGGAAGGTCTCGATGTCCGGCTGCTCGTGGAGCGGCGTTGTGGTGGGAGGGATGTCCCCGTTCTTGAGGGCGACGACCTGGTTCGCCGAGTTCGTCGAGCTGAACCACGGGCCCCACTCGCCCTGGAACTGGTAGCGCCCACCGAAGTCGATCCGGTCGCCGACGCGGACGGTCTGGCTATGGACGACGTAGCTGGGATTCACGTGGTCCTGCGTGTCGAAGAAGATTCGGTTGAATCCGGTTCCGTTGACGTTGATGCGCGCCTCGGTGGGAACCCATTCCCAGCGGAGCATGTGCCCGGCGGCGTTGGACCACACCGCCATGACGGAGGCGCCGAGAACGCGCACGTTCATCTTGAGGCAGCGGTTCGGCAGGAGCGTGCCGGGGGGATCGATCGTCACCACGTCGAGGACCGCCTCGGGGACGGTGACCGACCAGGTGAGCTGCGGGTGCGTGCCGGTCTGGACGATGGTGGGGAAGGCGCTGAGGGAGCCCACCGGAATGATGGGCGTCATTTCCTGGGCGCCTGCACGGGGGGCGACGCCGGGGGCGCCAAGCCCGATCAGGACAAAGGCGAAAGACAGGGCGAGACCAAGATGATTGCGACAAGTCGATGCGGTCTTCATGGGTTGCGGTAGCGGTTGAGCTGAGTTGGGTCGTGGATGGTTTCCCGAAAGCGTGAGGTCCGAAAACCAGCCCGTTCCGAGGGGCCCCTCGCCACGCACTCTTCCGGCGCGAAACGACCGGAGCAAATTGCGGAGAAAGAAGCTCAACCGAATTTTAGTAATAAATTTCATAATTACAATAATTTTTTTCAAGAATTTCTTCCTTCTTGTCCCCGGCTCCCTCGCGTTGAAG
>SLGN01000678.1 GCA_007123695.1 Verrucomicrobiales bacterium | reverse complement strand
TCGCGGATCCCGACGAATTCGGCGGCGCGCAGCGCCGAGACGAGCTTCGCGCCCGAAGCGCCGCCGACGGCGAAGTCGGGCGAAAGTCCGGCGGCGTGAAAGACGAGCCCGGCGCCGCGGAAATCCCCCTCGGGCTCGAGAACGTAGGCGAACTCCGAGATCTGGCCGCTGCGCCGCTGGACATAGCGGACGAGTACCTCCGGCCCGGCGATCATGGCGAGGCTCTCGAAGCGCTCCGCCTCCTCTCCGACGGCGGCGGAGCGGTAGCCGTCGATGAGGTCGGTTCCGAGCGTGTCGCCGCCGAGATGCAGCAGCACCAGCCGCGAAGCTCCGACGGAGACAAGGGCTTCTCCGTAGCTGCTCGTCACCGGACCGCTGCGGTCCGAAAAATCGGCTCCGACAAGACCCGTGCAGCGAATCCTCCCGAAATCGAGGAGGCGACCCAAGACCTGCGGCACGAGCAAGTCCCCCAATCGGTCGTGGTCGGCACGGCCGACGAAAAGTGCCTCGAACGGCGAAGGCGGAACCTCCCCGGAAACTCTCTTGCCCGCCCCGAGCCGGGGCAAGTGATGCGCAGCCAGGGTCTCGCCCCGCTCTTGCGCAATGCGGAGCGGCACTTCATCGATCCCCCGAAAACAATGGCCCATGAACGACATGCCACAATCATACGTAATATTAGAAATTTTACAAATATTAATCATTTTCATTTGTCCGATTTGACCGAAAAGCGCTCCATCGGCTCGTCGGAGCGGTCGTGGCGAAGCGTGCGCGGCGGGGTTCGGGCCCTCTGGAGCGCCGCTCAAGCGCGACCCGACCGCCGCCCGGAAGCGGACTCCGAAGATTTCGCGAAAGAGCGGGCTTGACAAACTCGGTTCCGCTCCTAGATTCCCCTCCCTCATTCCCGGGATCCTTGCGAGGCAGGCATGGGACGCTCCGCTGCGAGCCCTTCCTTCCCCCCTTTTCGCTTCCGGAATGCGGCACCCCTCTCTCCCCTCTCCACTCCACGGACATGAAGACCTTTTCCGCCAAAGCTGAAGAAATCGAGCGCAAGTGGCACGTCATCGACGCCGCCGACAAAGTCCTCGGCGATGTCGCCGTCGCCGCCGCCAACCTTCTGCGCGGAAAGACCAAGGCGATCTTCACTCCGCACGTCGATTGCGGCGACTACGTCATCGTCGTCAATGCCGACAAGGTCCGTCTCACCGGCAACAAGGAATCCCAGAAGCTCTATTCGACCTACTCCGGCTATGTCGGCGGGATGAAGAAGGAGTCGGTCTCCAAGCTCCGGGGGCGCCGGCCCGAGCTGATCGTCGAGCGCGCCGTGCGGGGAATGATCCCCCACAACCGCCTCGGCCGCCAGATCTACCGGAAGCTCAAGGTCTACGGCGGTGCCGAGCATCCCCACGAGGCCCAGCAGGCCACTCCCTACGAACTTTGATCCCCGTTTTCCGAGAGCCCCTCCCCTGTCCTACCATGAGCGAAACCTTCTCCGCCACGGGTCGCCGCAAGACCGCCACCGCCCGCGTCACCCTTGTCCCCGGATCCGGTCGGATCACTGTCAACAAGCGTCCCTACGAAGACTACTTCGGGACCCTTTCGCTACAGAACAAGGTTCTCCATCCCCTCCAGGTGGCCAACGTCGGCAATCAATACGATGTCGCCATCAGCGCTTCGGGCGGTGGCGTCACCGGTCAGATCGGTGCGATCCAACTCGGCATCGCGCGGGCCCTGCTCAAGACGAACCCGGAGTTGAAGGACGCTCTGCGCGAGAATTCCCTGCTCACCCGCGATCCCCGCAAGAAGGAGCGCAAGAAGCCCGGCCAGCCCGGCGCCCGCAAGCGCTTCCAGTTCTCGAAGCGTTGATTCGCCTGCTGGGCAAGCTCCTTCGAAGGCAGACCTGCGGGTCGTCAGCACGCGATTCCTCGGTCGCCTCGTTCGCGCCGGATCGTGTCCGTTGAAATGCCTCGAACCGTCGGCGAGCTTGGGCGAATGCCGAATCGACGAATGCTTTCCGGAACCGTGGCGGTGCTCCTCCGGCACTCCTCCTTCGCGTGGATCTCCGCCATCCTCCTCGGCGGACTCTCCGTGATCGGCTGCGGCCATCTCCGGGCCGACGAGGGCGGCGCTCCCCTCCCCTTCGACCCGGCGCGAATCAGCCGCCTCAGCCTCGACGGGCTGCCCCGTTCGCTTGCTGCGGCCGCAGGCGGCGGCATTTGGCTGGGCTACGACCTGGAGAGGGCGCGCCCGTTTCGGGCCTGGCGGGCAAAATCGGACGAAGATGCGCTTTCCCGATCCACCTTCACCGCCAAGCCTCGGGGCAAGCTGCTTTTCTCGGGTCCCGTCGGCGACGACGCCGAAGGCTGGCGGTGGCGCCGAGACGGGCGTACCGTTGTTCCCGAAGTCCGCTACCTCGGCATTCGCGACGTGAACGGGGCCTTCGTGCTGTCGTGGGAACTGCGCGACGGCGACACCGCCGCATTGCTGCACGAGCGGATCGGCGCCACCGAATCCGCCGGAGCAAGGGAACTGCGGGCCGAGGGCCTCGGAACCGGCGAGGTCCTGCTGCCGCCCGCAGACCTCGTCCGCCACTGGAAATCGCCCGACCTCTCCGAGCAGGAACTGCACGGAGACGAGTGGCACCGATTCGACTGGTCCGAATGAAACCCTGCTCCCTCCACCTCGCCCTGCTGACCTTGCTGGCGGGCTTCCTTCCCCATCTCCATCCTGCGGCCGCAGGCGAAGGGAAGGGCCTCGACCTGCCCGCCACGGCGGTGTTCGAACCGGGTCAGAACCGCTTCGACGGCGAAATCCTCGAACTGAAGCGCGGTCGCGGCGCGACCCTCGGCTGGTATCTGCTCGCGGAGCGCGACGAGGAAGTCCGCGTCTCCATCGAATACACCTGCGAGGCCCCGATCAACCAAGCCTACCAACTTTCCTTCGACGGAAAGGACGCCTTCTGGGACGTCGTGCCCACCAGCGGGGAGGACTCGAGCCAGGCCGAGCTCGGCGTCTTCCGCGTGCGGGCCGGGCTCCCCATCCTCGTGCTGCTGGTGCCACCGTCGGGCACCACCTATCCGCATCCGGTGCGCTTCCGCCGGCTCGTCGTCGAGGGGGAGACGCCGGGGAATCTCGCCCTGCTGCCCCCGCCCGAGGAACCGACGGCGCCCGACGCCTCGCCCGGCTTCGGCCAGCGCCTCGCCGCGCTGCATCCCGCCCTCGCCGCCACCGACCTGCGCGACGAGTCGCTGACGCTGCGCATCAGCGGAATGGCCCTGCGCGGCCCCGCCGAACTGCTCATGACGACCTGGGACGGCGATCTTTTCTCCCTCGATCTCGACGCGCAGCCAGACGACGGACCGCCTCCCTTCCGGCGGCTCGCGCAGGGGCTCTCCGAACCGATGGGGCTCGCCGTCCACGAAGGCCGCGTCTTCGTCACCGAAAAGAACGAGGCCACCGAGCTGATCGACAGCACCGGCGACGGGCTCTTCGACACCTACCGCTGCCTCTCCCACGACTGGCCGTGCACGATGGACTACCACGAGTATCTCTTCGGCGCGGTCGTCAAGGACGGGCAGCTCCACTTCGCCGCCAGCGTCGGCATGGCGGCGCGCGGCAAGGACAACTACCAGGCGCCCCTCCGCGGCAGCGTCTTCCGCGTCGACATCGAGACCGGCGCCACCGAACTGGTGGCGGGCGGTCTCCGCACCCCCGACGGCATGGGGCTGGGGCCCGGCGGCATCCTGCTCGTGACCGACAACCAGGGCGAATGGCTCCCCGCCAACAAGCTCGTCCATGTCTCCGAGGGGGACTTCTACAACTTCCGGGCGATCCCGCCGTGGCACCCCCTCGACCGCCCCGAGGCGACCCCGCCGGCGGTGTGGCTGCCCCAGGGCGAGATCGCCGCCTCGCCCACCGAACCGATCCCCGCCCCCAAGAGCTGGGGCCCCTACGCCGGGCACATCCTCTTCGGCGACAATGCCTTCGGCGGCATCCAGCGCGTCTTTCTCGAAGAGGTCGAGGGCGCCTTGCAGGGCGCGGCCTTCCCCTTCTCCCAGGGCTTCCGGCATCTCCTCCACCGCTTCGTCTTCACCGAAGACGGCGATCTCTACGCCGGCGGCATCGCCCGGGGCAAGGACGAGGAATTCATCCACCGCGTCAGCGGGCTCACGCGGATCCGCTACACCGGCGCGCCGGTCTTCGAGCCGCTCGCGGCGCGGCTTTTCGCCAACGGCCTCGAGATCGAGCTCACCCTGCCCCTGGCCGAGGGCGAGGGCTGGAATCCCGGCGCCTACCACGTTTCCCAGTGGGGATACCAACCGACCCAGACCTACGGAGGGCAGAAGGTGCGCCATCGGCGCGCCGAAGTCCGCTCGGCCACCGTCTCGTCCGACCGGCGCCGCGTCTTCCTCGAACTGCCCGGACTCGTCGCCGGCGAGGTCGTCCACGTCCGCCTCTCCGACAAGCTGCGCGGCGCCGGCGGGGAGCAGCTCTGGGCGGGCGATCTCTGGTACACCGTCAACCGCATTCCCGCCGACCGCAGCGGAGCCGTGGCCGCCGCGCCCGCCGGGGCCATCGAACCGGGGGCCGAGTTCTTCCGGCACTCCAAAGGGGACGCGGGCCGGGTTCTTTTCCAAAGCTACTGCGCCGCCTGCCACAGCCTCGACGGCACCAAGCTCGCCGGTCCCGGTCTGCGGGGCATCGTCGGGGCCAAGCGGACCGTGCTCGATCCCGCCTCCGGGGAGAAGCGGGAAATCGTCGCCGACGCCGACTACCTCCGCGAATCGATCCTCGAGCCCAACGCCCTGCTCGCCGAGGGATATCCCGAGAATCTGATGCCGCCCATCGGCGCGATCCTGACCTCGTCCCAGATCGACGATCTCGTCGACTACCTCATCCGGGCGACCTCGGAGTGAACGTCGGCTCC
>SLGN01000402.1 GCA_007123695.1 Verrucomicrobiales bacterium | reverse complement strand
CCGGATGATCGGGGCGAGGTGGAGGACCTACGGTGGCGGATGACGAGCACGACGACGCCGAGAAGGCAGAAGGTCCGGGACGCGACCGGCAACCCGCCGAAGCCCTGCCGACCGGCATCACCGCCACGGTCGAGCCATCCGAGCCCGCCGTCGAGGGGCTCGTGCGGCATATCCGCGAGACCTTCCGGACCTTTCCCGTCGGCGATCTCGCGAAGATGCTGCTGGAGGCGCGCGAGCGCTACCGCGTCCGCTTTTCCGCGACCGAGCCCGCCCGGCTCTATTCCTGCGTCATCGACGGTTCGCTCTGGCTCTCGCGCGAGGAGGCCATCGCGCACCTGCTGTCGGGACCGGGGCTCGATGCCTACTACATCGCCGAGGATGTTTCGGTGGATCCGCCCTCGGGCAATTTCGGAGTCGTCGCCGTCTGCGGGCTCAGCGGCACCATCCTCGGGCCGCCCAACCACCACGAATACCAGCGCAACGTCGTCCGCCTGCACCGCGAGCGGTTTTCCGACATGTCGCTGGAGCGTTTCAAATCGCGCATTCGCATGGAGAGCGGCGAGGAGATTCTGGAGAAATGGCGCGAGCAGGTCAGCCGCGTGCGCCATTACCGGGTCAAGCCCGCCGAATCTGCGGAGGCGCCAAGCGAGCCCCCCGAGCTTGAATCCGGCGAGACGCCGATCGATGCGGCCGAAGCTGCGGAGATCCCCGATGCGGAGGTCGCGGAGGCGACGGAATCGCCCGATGCCGAAACGGCTGGCGGCGCTGCGGGAGAAGCAGTCGCCGACGAGGTCCCGGCCGATGCGGAGGAGAGTTCCGAGACGCCTCTTTCCGAGGAGCCCGCCGAAGCTGCTGGCGAAGACGGGGCGACGGATTCCGCGCCGGAAGAGACTCCCGAAGATGCGCCGGAAGCGCCTGCCGCCCCGCCCGCGCCCGAAGGGCCCGTCTTCAAGTCCATCGAGGAGGTGGCGCGCCATTTTCGCGAGCATTTCGCGGACCAGTCCGTCGTCGAGTGCGCCGAGGCCGTCGTGCCCGGCAACGTGCCCGGCAAACTGCTTTCGCCGGGGCTTCTCTCGCTGCTGCGGCAGGAGAGCGACCGCCTGCGGCGCAGCTTTCCCCTGCCGCTGATGCAGGCCCTCTGCCGCGCCTTCGAGGAGCGCGGACTCAAGTTCTTCAAGATCGGCAAGAAATCGCTCCATGTCGCGGCGATCCGCCCCAAGGCTCTCGAGGAGGGCGCCCAGCTCACCGATGCGATCCGCTCCATCGTGGACTATGTTTCCGGCGCGTCGAAGGCGACCGTCGCCGGTTTGCTCGAGTCGCTCGTGCCCGGCTTCAAGAAACCGGAGGGTCCCGCCGTGGAGGAGGCTCCGGAGTGGTCCGACGCGGCACGCGCCGTTCTCAAGGACTTGCGCTGGCTCACCGCCGAGGGCTATTTGCTCGAGTTCCCCAACACCGCTCTGGCCTTGGGGCGGGCGAAGGCGCCGGCCGCGCCCGCGGGTCCCGCCGCGCCGTCGGAGAAGGGCGCAAAGACCCCGAAGAAGAAATCCGCGAAGAAGGATTCACGCCGTGCTTCCCCTTCGGCATCGGCGGCTCCGGCGCCAGTCGCCGGTCGCGACGACCTGGACGACGAGGATTTCGTCCTCCCGGCCTTTCCTTTGGAGGGAACGGCGACGCCGGATCCGGACGACCCGGGGGAGCTGCCCGACAGCGTCGATCCCGTGGTGACTTTCTGACTTTCCGATCCGTCGATCCCGGACGGCGCCTTTGCCGGCGGCGCGGCGGGCCCGGCTACGGCAGTTCGGGGAGATGGTCGAGGAAGTCGGCTCCGGCCTTTTCCATCTCCTCGATCCAAAGCCCCCGGAGACGCTCAAGGGTGGGTCGCTTGTCCGGATCGGTGGCGAGGTTGGCCAGTTCGTCGGGATCGGCGGCGAGGTCGTAGAGCTCCTCGAGATCCGGTCGGCGGAAGTAGCGAACGTATTTCCAGGCGCCGTCGCGCAGGGCCGCGTAGAGGGGCACGCCGGCATGGGTGGTGGATCCGCTCTTTTTCCGAAGGGCTTCGGCGACGTCGCTACCGTAGATCTGGCCGGTGTGGAGGTAGAGGGTGGGGCGGTCCCACGAAGCGCCGTCGGGGTCGAGGAGCAGGCTGGTGAAGTCGCGGCCCGGCATCGCCCAGGGCTGGTCCGTCCCGGCCAGCGCAAGGAAGGTGGCGACGATGTCGGGTGCGTTCACGGTGTGGGGCACGGTACGCTCCGGAGGCACGGTCCCGGGCCAGCTCGCGATGAAGGGCGAGGCGTAGCTGGTCTCGTAGGGGGCGACCTTCTGCCGCAGGCCGTGTTCGCCGTTGGCGAAGCCCTGGTCGGTGGTGTAGATGACGAGGGTGTTCTCGCGCTGCCCGGTCTCCTCGAGGGCGCGCACGAGGGCGCCGACGCCTTCGTCCACCGCCATGAGGCATTCGTGGATCGAGTGCATCCAGGCGGTGTGGGTGAGCTTGCCGTCGCGGAAGAGGGCGCCGCCGCCGCCGTCGGACGTCCACGCCTGGGTGGAATCGAGGTAGGCGGGCTTTCCGGGGCGGGGGGCGAAGATGCCGGGCGGCAGGGCGACGGTGCGGTCGGCGAGCAGGCCGCGATGGCGCGGCGCGGGGATCGTGGGAGTGTGGATGGCGCCGTAGCAGAGCCACAGATACCAGGGCCGGTCGGCGTCGCGCCCGTCGCCCCGGATGTATTCCTCGGCCCAGCGGGTGTAGTTGTCGGTGCTGTAGCCTTCGACCATGGCGGCTTCGCCGTTGCTCTCGATCATCTGCGGGCCGAAGTAGCGGCCGGCGTTCTCGGGGTAGCGGGGACGGTTCCAGACGCGCTGGTAGTCCCAGTCGCGCCCCCAGCCGGCGTCGTCTCCGGTGTGCCACTTGCCGATCTGGGCGGTTTGGTAGCCGTTTTCGCGCAGGGTGGCGGGCCAGAAGCGGCATTGCCCGGGATCGTAGGCGCTGCGCGGGTTGCTCCCGGTCATGCGCATCGACTCGATGGAGAAAGGGTGCAGCCCGGTCAGCAGGGAGGCCCGCGAGGGCATGCACCACGAGCCGAGGTAGGCGGCGGCGAAGCGGATGCCGCTCTCGGCGAGGCGGTCGATGTTGGGGGTGTGCGCCAGCTCGTAGGCGCCCTCGTAGCAGCTCAGGAGCTTGGGCGAGTGGTCGTCGGCGTAGATGAAGAGGATGTTGGGGCGGGACCCCTCGGCGGCGGACGCGGCCGGGGAGACCGCCGCAGCGAACATCAGCAGGGGGACGAAGGTGCGGCGTAGCGGCGGGACAAGCATGGTCGTGGTGGCGAAGGTTGGAGCCGGTGGGGCAGGGCGATGGCGTGCCGGGGACGGTCTTTTCCGGAATCGGCGGTATCGTGCAGTTGGAGAAAGGAGATAGGAGATTGGACCAAGGACCGTGCGGGATGTCGAGAAATTTCCGTCTTTCCCGGTCGGGCGGCTCGGCGGTCGGGCGGCTCGGCGCGAAATCAGGCCGAGAAGCGGCAGTCTCCGCCGACGTAGGTCGCGACGACTTCGAGTCCGGGAGTCAACAGGGTCAGGTCGGCGAGCAAACCCTCTTTGATCCGGCCCCGGTCGTCGAGGCGGAGCGAGCGGGCCTGGTTCGCGGCGCAGGTCTTGGCGAGTTCGTTGAGCGGCAGTCCGGTGATCTCGGCGGTATTGCGCAGGGCCTCGTCGAAGGTGACGATCGATCCGGCGAGATTGCCCGCCGGGATCCGGGCGGCGCCGTCCTTCACGATGATCTCGCCGTCGTGGAGCGGATAGCGCCCGTCCCCGAGGTGGGCGGCGGCGATGGAATCGGTGATGAGCATGAGCCGGTCGCAACTGCGGTGCTTGAAGACCAACCGGACCATGTCGGGGCAGAGGTGGATTTTGTCGCAGATGACCTCGATCATGACGCCGTCGTCGAGCAAGCCCGCCCCGACGAGGCCGACGTTGCGGTGGTGCAGGGCCGACATCTGATTGCAGTAGTGGGTGAGATGGCCGAGCCCCGCCTCGCGGGCCTCTTTGAAGTCCGCGTAGCTCGCGGCGCTGTGGGCCGCCGAGGTGGCGATGCCCATGTCCCGCATGGCGCGGACGAATTCGAGCGCTCCGTCGATCTCGACGGCGACGGAGACCAGGCCGACCGGGCAGATGTCGTGGAGCGCCCGGATCTCGGCGATGTCGGGGCGGCGCATGAAGCGGGCGTCCTGTGCCCCGGCTTGGGCGGGATTGAGGTAGGGCCCCTCGACGTGGAGGAAGGGCGCGCGGGCGTAGCGCTGGTTCGCTCGGTAGGCCGCCGCCGCCTTCGCCATGGCTGCGGTGTGCTCGGGCGAGGCGGTCCATGTGGTGGGCAGGAAGGTGGTGACGCCCTCGGCGAGCTTCGCCTCGGCATGGGCCTCGACCGCTTCGAGCGTCGCGTAGGAGAGGTCGAAGCCTTTCGCCCCGTGGGTGTGGATGTCGATGAATCCGGCGGTGGCGTAGATCTCCCCGCCGCCGTCGAAGACGACCTCGACGCCGTCGGGCGGCCGGTGGCCGTCGTGCACCGCAGCAATGCATCGTTCTTCGGAGATCTCGATCGAGACCGGGCGGATGTAGTCGTTGGGGGAAACAAGTAGGACGTCGGCGATGGCTTTGCGCATGGGGGGAAGGTAGCGTGTTTCTCCCGAGTTCGCCGCCGCGATTTGTCTGGGAAACCGCAATTCCCACCGCGTTGTGGAGAACGGGAATTCCGTTAGAATTCTTCTCCGTCCTCGTCGTTCCTGTTTTCACAAACTTCTCGGACGCTGCAAGATCACTGCCGGAAGCCGGGTTTCTCCGGTTTTCGCTCAAAGTCCGACGGACTCCTGGTGGCGTTGCACGACGAGCCACTCGGCGTTCCGCTTGGCGATGTGGCGGGCTGGCAGGGGGCCGGTCCAGGAGGTCAGCGGAT
>SLGN01000594.1 GCA_007123695.1 Verrucomicrobiales bacterium | reverse complement strand
GCTCGAGGTCGAACTGCGGCGGCGCGGAAGTCACCGAGAGAAAGGCCGAAGCCCCCAGCCTCGCGCCTGCCGCATCGCCCGTAAACAGTTCCCCGCCGATGCGGTAGGCATGGTGGTGAAAGGCGTGCCCCGGCGTCTCGACCGCCTCCACCTCCAAGCCCGCCACGGCGACCGTCGCCCCGTCTGCGAGCGGCCGCACCAGCGCTTCGGGCGCGGGCTCCATGCCACCCCAGAGCGTGTCGAAGCGGTCCCCGTAGACCCCGCGGGCGCTCTCGACGAGGCGGGCCGGATCGACGAGGTGGCGGGCTCCGCGCGGATGGACGTGTACCGGCACCCCCTGCCGGGCGAACCAGCCCGCAGCGCCGGCGTGGTCGAGATGGATGTGCGTGACGAAGACGGCGGCGAGATCTCCGGGCTCGACGCCCCGTGCGGAGAGTTCTTCGACGAGCCGCTCGCGGGTCGATTCCGGTCCCGTCTCGACGAGCAGGCAGCCGTCTCCGGACCGCGCGAGGAAGGCGGCGATGGTTCCCTCGGTGCCCTGAAAGCCGAGATCGATCACGTCCACTTGCATTTCCATCGGGCAAAATGCCCCGAATCCCTCCGGGCCGCCAACTCAAACTTGCCCAGTCCCCTCCCCGTGCCTAAGTTCCCGACTTCCATGAACGCCGAAACCCTGCCCCCCGTCCCCACCGAGCACGACGACCCGGTGAACACCCGGATCCTTGTCGTCTCCGAAGACCTCGTCGAGGGCTTTCAGCGCTACCCCTTCCAGCACATCGCCGAGAAGTCGGGAGTCCCCCTGGAAACGGTGGTCGAGCGGATTCGGGCGATGCTGCGGGCCGGAGTCGTCCGCCGGGTGCGGCAGACCCTTCTCGCCACCAAGCTGGCCCACGGGGCGCTTTGTGCGTGGAAAGTCGATCCGGACAAGCTCGACGCCACCTTCGAATTCATGTTCCGCGAGGACCCCTTTTCCGGCCACGTCGTGACCCGATCCACCGACCGCGAGATCTCCGGCAGCGACTACAAGCTCTGGACGACCCTGAAAGTTCCCCAGGGCGAATCGCTCGAAGAGCATGCCGAGGTGCTCCGGCGCATCACCGGGGCTCACGAGTTCGTCCTCATGCCGGCGAATGGGATTTTCGCCCTCGGCGTCGGACACGTCCGCCGCAAGACCATGGAACCGGGCGACAAGTCCGAAAATCCCGCGAAAATGACGACCACGACGCCCGTCGAACTCGATCCGGAAGAGTGGGAGGTGCTGCTTGCCATCAAGGAGGAGCTCTCTCCCGAGGAAGTGGGCGCAGATCCCTGGGGACCCCGCGCCGACGCCATCGGCTTTGACCGGGAACGCTTCTACCAAATCGCAGAATCTCTTGATAAAAAGAAGGTTATCGGTCGATTTTCCACATTTCTTGAGCACGTGAAGCCGAGCCAATCGGGTCAGCGGGTGACGCGCTTCAACGCCCTTTTCCACTGGAAGGTTCCCGAGGGAATGCAGGAGAAGGCCGGATCCGAAGTCGGGCGCCATCACATCATGACGCACTGCTACTGGCGCGAGGGCGGCCCGCGATTCGGCGGCGTCAACATCATGGGAGTCGTCCATGGCACCGAGCGGGACCGAGTCCTCGCGCACAAGGCCGCCATCGACGCGCACCTCGCCGAGGTCGGCATTCCCCTTCTCTACACGAACGTCTTCTGGGGAGGCCGCAGCGAGATCAAGCCGTCGGAGATCTCGCCCAAGATCTACCGCGAATTCCACGAAAAGTGGAAGGACTCGCCCTGCGTCCTCTGACTTGTCGCTCAACCCGCCCCACCCACGATGGACATCCGCCGGATCGCCGCGCTGGCACGCCTAGAACTGACCGACGACGAGGTCCCGCGCCTCCAGGGACAGGTCGAGCAGATTCTGCACTACGTCGAGCAACTCGGGAAGCTCGACCTCGACGGCATCGAACCGACGGCCCACGCCGGGGAGCTTTTCGACGTGCTGCGCGAAGACGGCACCGAGGGCCCCGGCCTTTCCCGCGAGGAAGCCCTCGCCAACGCTCCGCTGGTCGCGCAGGACCAGTTCCGTCTTCCCAAGGTCGTCGAGTGACCGCGCCCCGCTCCCCCGGTGCCGCAACTCCGACCGAACTCCCTTCCGCCGTGAATCCCGCCCAGCTCACCATCGCAGAACTCCGCGCCGCCTACGCGTCCGGCGACCTCGCCCCGGCCGACGTGCTCGCATCCATCGCCGCGGAGATCGACGCCCGCGACCCCGCCATCGGCGGCTACCTCTCCTACGACCTCGAGCTCGCCCTCGAAGACGCCAAGTCCGCCGATCTCTCCCTGCCCCTCGGCGGGGTTCCCATCGCAGTGAAGGACCTGATCAACGTCAAGGGGCACCCTTGCTCCTGCGCCTCGAAGTTTCTTTCCGGCAGCTACACCTCGCCCTACGACGCGACCGTCGTCCGCAAGCTTCGCGAGGCCGGCGCGATCCCCTTCGGGCGCACAAACATGGACGAATTCGCCATGGGCTCGTCGAATGAAAATTCCGCGATCCGCCCTTGCCGGAACCCCCGCGATCCCGAACGGATTCCCGGCGGATCTTCCGGCGGATCCGCCGCCGTCGTCGCCGCCGACATTGCCATCGCGGCGCTGGGCACCGACACCGGCGGTTCCATCCGCCAGCCCGCCTCGCACTGCGGGATCGTCGGGCTCAAGCCCTCCTACGGCCGCGTCTCCCGCTACGGGCTCGTCGCCTTCGCCTCCTCCCTCGACCAGTGCGGCCCCATGACCAAGACCGTGGCCGATGCGGCGGCCTTGCTCGAGGCCATCGCCGGACCTTGCGGGCACGACTCCACTTGCCTCGAAACCCCCGTCCCCCGCTACCTCGACGAAATCGGGCGCGACATCGGCGGGCTCCGCATTGGCCTCCCTGGAGAATACTTCGCCGACGGCCTCGACGCCGGCGTGCGCCAACGGGTCGAGGAGGCCGTGGGCACCCTCGAGTCGCTCGGCGCCGAGATCGTTCCCGTCTCCCTTCCCCACACCGAATACGCCGTCGCCACCTACTACATCATCGCCACCGCCGAGGCATCGTCGAACCTGGCCCGCTTCGACGGCGTGCGCTACGGACGCCGGGCCGATTCGGAAGACCTCGTCTCCCTCTACGGGCGGAGCCGCGACGAGGGCTTCGGCGACGAGGTGAAGCGACGAATCCTGCTCGGCACCTACGTCCTCAGCTCGGGCTACTACGACGCCTACTACCTGCGTGCCCAGAAAGTCCGCACGCTCATCCGAAAGGATTTCGAGGAGGCGTTTGCGAAGGTCGATCTTCTCGCCTCGCCGGTTTCCCCGGTCCCGCCCTTCCGCCTCGGCGAGAAACTGCTCGATCCTCTCGCGATGTATCTCGCCGACATCTACACGATTTCCGCGAATTTGGCGGGCATCTGCGGGATTTCGGTCCCCTGCGGCACGGTGGAGACCGACGGCAGCCATCTTCCCGTGGGGCTTCAGCTTCTCGGCCCGCCGCTCGGCGAGGCAGCCCTGATCCGCGCCGCCCACGCCTTCGAAGTCGGCCGCCCGACTGGCTGAAGGAACTTGGGAATTCCGGTAAGGCTTGGCATTCCCAGTTCTGTCGGCCATACGTTGGGGATCGCGTTCCTGTTCGGCGAAAGACGGTTTCGCAAGCGTCTTCTCGGGCTCTTTCGGTCCTTGGCCAAAATTTTCGGCGGCCCGCGCGATTTCCCTTGTGAATGGTCCCGCCGAAACGCATCATTCGGACGCAATCGAATCGCCGAATGAAGCTGCGCCATCTTTCCGCCCTCGCTGCCCTGGGCTGGCTCCTCGCCCCGGGATCCCTCACTGCCGAAGACGATCCCCTCCCCTTGCTCGCCTCGCTCGCGCAGGACTACGTCAAAGCCTACAACGAAAAGGATCTCGACGCCGTCCTTGCCTTCTACACTCCCGATGCCGAAATGCTCTCGCCCGAGGATTCCATCCTCGTCGCCGGCATCGACGCGATTCGGGAGGTCTTTTCAAACTCCTTTTCCGAATATCCGGGACGCCGCATCGCCCTCGACGTTTCTTCCGTGCGCCAGGTGGCCCCGACTCTCGTCGTCGAGGAGGGCGTCGCCCGCTTTTCCGACGAGGAAGGAAAGGAGGAGGCCTGGATGATGCCCTACGCCGCCTTTCTCCTGAGGGGGGAGGACGGTTCCTGGCGCATCGCCTCGACCCGGGAACTTCCCGGCGACGGTGGGGAGGGCGAAACGGGCATCGATCCCCTGGAAGGCCTCCGCGGTCTCGTCGGCGAATGGATCCTGCAGACCGACGGCATGCAAATGGACCTGTTCGTCTACGAAAGCCACACCGGGGCCTATCTGCTCGGCGAATCCACCATCACCACACCGGCCGAGGGGGAGATGACCACCGAGCTGCGCATCGGCTACGATCCGCTCGCCAACCAAGTCCGATGGTGGACCTTCGACGAAGAGGGTGGGTTTGCGGGAGGTCCGTGGCAGCAAGTCGAGGACCGCTGGCTGGTGCGAAGTTCGGGAGTCACCGCCGACGGGGAATCGAGCAGCGCTTTGCAGGAACTGACCTTCGAGAGCGACGATATCATCGTGTGGCGCTCCACCCACCGCTTTCTCGAAGGCGTTTCCCAACCCGATCTGGAGCTCCGTCTGGTGCGACGCCCGCCCCCGCCGGCGGTCTTTTCCGACGGTGACGGGGATGCGCCTCCACCAGAGAAGCCTTCCCAGCAGGATCCAAAGGAAGAGGACGAAGCGGCCGCCCCCTCCGGGTCTGAAGAACCGAATCCGCAATGACCATGAAGCGCCACTTGTTCCACATCGCTCCCCTGTGCCTTCTCCTCTCGACGGGAGGGCTGCCGCAATTGCAGGCCAGAAGCATGGCCGAACTCCAGCGGGCCGCGGCGCAGCGGGGCGCGGCGGCGTCTTCCCGCAGCG
>SLGN01000281.1 GCA_007123695.1 Verrucomicrobiales bacterium | reverse complement strand
TCCCGACCAGTCCGTCGAGGACGAGGACCAGGGCGACGCCTTCCTCGCCCGGCTCGAGTCCTTCCTCGACCGCGAAGTCGATCCCGACGAGATCGACCGCACCGGCGAGATCCCCCAGCGGGTCATCGACGGGCTCGCCGAACTCGGCGCCTTCGGCATCAAGATCCCCCGGGAATACGGCGGTCTGGGGCTCTCCCAGACGAACTACTCGCGTGCCGCGATGCTGCTGGGCTCGCGCTGCGGCAACCTCACCGCCCTGCTCTCGGCCCACCAGTCCATCGGCGTGCCGCAGCCCCTTCTCGTGTTCGGCACCGAGGAGCAGAAGCGCAAGTTCCTCCCGCGCTGCGCCGCCGGCGAAATCTCCGCCTTCGCCCTGACCGAGCCCAACGTCGGCTCCGACCCGGCCAAGATGGAGACCATCGCGACCTACGACGCGGCGACCGGCGAATACATCCTCGAGGGCGAGAAGCTCTGGTGCACCAACGGCGTCAAGGCCGGCGTCATCGTCGCGATGGCGCGCATGGCCGACTCGCCGGCGGACCGGCCCCGGATCAGCGCCTTCCTCGTCGAGATGGACACCCCCGGCGTCGCCGTGACCCACCGCTGCCGCTTCATGGGGCTGCGGGCGCTCTACAACGCCGTGGTGCGCTTCGACAAGGCACGCGTGCCCGCGGAAAACCTCGTCCTCGGCGAAGGGCGCGGCCTCAAGGTCGCCCTGACCACGCTGAACACCGGCCGCATCACCCTCCCGGCGGCCTGCGTCGGGATGGCGCGGAGCTGCCTCCAGTGGTCCGCGCAGTGGGCCGCCCGCCGCGTCCAGTGGGGCGCGCCGGTCGGCCGCCACGACGCCGTCGCCCAGAAGCTCGCCCGGATGAAGGCCGAGGCCTTCGCGATGGAGGCGATGGTGCGCCACGTCTCCCTGCTCGTCGACCGCGACAAGAAGTCCGACATCCGCATCGAGGCGGCCTTCGCCAAGATGTGGGGCACCGAGCGCGGCTGGGACATCGTCAACGAGACCATGCAGGTCCGCGGCGGACGCGGCTACGAGACCGCCGGTTCCCTCGCCGCCCGGGGCGACGACCCCGTGCCGGTCGAGCGCTTCCTGCGCGACAGCCGCATCAACACCATCTTCGAGGGATCCAGCGAGATCATGCGCCTGCTCATCGCCCGCGAGGCCCTCGACCCCCACCTCAAGATGGGCGGTCCGGTGCTCAACTCGACCCTGCCGCTGAAGGACCGCGCCCGCGCCGCCCTGCGCTCCGCCTGGTTCTACGCGCGCTGGTATCCGGCCCTGTGGACGCCGACGCTGCGCGGCAGCTTCGATGTGCTCCCCGAGTTCGGCCGCGACGCCCTCCGTGTCCGCCGTCTCAGCAAGCGGCTCGCCCGCCGCCTCTTCCACTCGATGCTGCGCCACGGGCCCAAGCTGGAGAAGAAGCAGGTCCTGCTCGGGCGCTTCGTCGACATCGGAGCCGAACTCTACGCCATGACCGCCGCGATGGCCTACGCAGGCCAGCTCGTGGAGAAGGGCAGGGGAGACCGCGCCGATCTCGTCGACACGGTGCGCTTCTTCTGCCGCCACTCCCGCACCAAGGTCGACCGGCTCTTCCGCGAACTCCGCGGCAACGCCGACGCCGAGGGCTACCGCCTCGCCAAGGATCTGCTCGAGGGGGAGAGCGGCGGAGCGGACTAGGGAAATCCCGCAAGCTGCCGGAATGGGAGATCTCTGTTGCGATCATCGGCTGGCTCGGCGCCGAGATCGGAAGGCGATTTGCGCCGCTCCAAGTAGCATGGGCTTCCAGCCCATGGGCTGCGGTTGCCGCGGCGAACGCCGGAAAGGTTTCTTGGGAAAGAAATGTGGCGAGAAGAAGCTGCAAGCGGCGAAAACATTTTGCAATGTCAAGCTGAAGACGACGGAGCAGCCGTTTCCACCCGCCCCCTGTCCTGCTGGGCTTGAATTGTTCCGAGACTCTACAAGACGAGGCGGCGGGCCAGTTCGAGCCCACCGACGATGCCGGCGCCTTGGTCGAGTTCGGGCCGCCGGATGTAGTCTTCGGGCGTCGGCAGGTCCCAGTAGTCGCCGGCGAGGGCGACGAATTCGGCGCGCGTCCTTTCCACGAGCCCTTCCTGGCGGGGCACGCCTCCGCCGAGCAGAATGAGGTCGGGCGACCAAGCTGCGGTGAGCTGGACGCAGAGCACGGCGAGATACTTCGCCTCGAGCTCCCAGGCGGGGTGCTCGGCGGGAATCTCCTCGGCGGGCTGGCCCCACCGCGCCGCGACGGCCGGACCGCTGGCGCGGCCCTCGAGGCAGCATTCGTGGAAAGGGCAGGTCTGGGCGGTGGCGCCGTAGGGACCGTCGAGGTCGGGGGAGATGAGATGCCCGATCTCGGGGTGGAGGCGACCGTGGAAAAGCCGCCCGTCGTGGATGAGGCCGCCGCCGATCCCGGTTCCGACGGTGATGTAGGCAAGGGTGCGCACCCCGCGTCCGGCTCCGTGGACGGCCTCGCCCAGCGCGGCGGCGTTGACGTCGGTTTCGAACGCGATGGGGATGCCCCCGCCGAGCTGTTCGTTGAGCGAGCGTAGCAGGGGGAATTGCGACCAACCGGGTTTCGGGGTGGAGAGGATGAGCCCGTAGTCGGGGGCGGCGGGATCGATGCGGGCGGGGCCGAAGGTGCCCACGCCAAGCGCAGCGAGGGGACCGTGCGCTTTCTCGGCCTGTCGGAAAAAGTCGGCGGCCTCGGCCACGGTATCCTCGGGATTCCGGGTGGGAAAGCGGACCTCCTCGAGGGGCTCTGACGGTTCGCGGGAGACTGCGCAGACGTACTTGGTGCCTCCTGCTTCGATGGCCCCGAGCAGAGGCGGATTCTGTTGGGCTTGGGCTTGGTCTTTGCTCATGAATGCGTGGCGGAGAGGTTTGCTGCCGGACCGTCGAAGCCCTCCGAAAGAGGACGACGCGGGGCCGCGTTTGGATTACCGTTCCACCATCGGGCATGTCGGAGCGCTATCAAGTCCAGGCACGAATTGGCCGCGGCGGCATGGGCTCGGTCCACCGCGCGCGCGATCTTGTGATGGGTCGCGATGTCGCCGTGAAGCGTCTCCTGCCGGTCGAGGAGACGCGGCTCCTCGAGGCGATGGGCGAGTCGCTCTCGCGCGAGGCCGCCGCTCTCGCGCGGCTTCAGCATCCGAACATCGTCAGCATCTTCGGGTTCGAGCGGGACGACGACGGGCCCTTCGTGGTGATGGAGCTCGTCGAGGGGCGCGACCTGGATTCGGTGATCAAGGAGGGAACCCTTTCGTGGGACGATTTTCGGCACGTCGCCGTCCAATGCATCGCGGCGCTGGCGGCGGCGGGCGAGCTGAACCTGCTCCACCGCGACATCAAGCCGGGCAACATCATGCTCGTGCCGACGCCGACTGGGCGCTACCGGGTGAAGCTGCTGGACTTCGGCCTCGCCAAGTTCTGCGAGCATCCTTCGCTGCAGACCTTGGACCAGCGGGGGGCCTTTCTCGGATCGATCGATTTCATCGCGCCGGAGCAGCTCGAGCTGCGGCCGCTCGACCAGCGCACCGACCTCTACTCGCTGGGCTGCGTGCTCTACTACATGCTCGCCGGAAAATCGCCGTTCGCCGGAGCGAGCCCGGCGGAGACGACGGGGAACCATCTCGAACACGTCTGCCGCCCCATCGGCGAACTGCGCGGAGACATTCCGCAAGGTGTGTCGGACTGGATGATGCGAATGATCGCCCGCGATCCGGACGAGCGGCCCGCCGACGCCTGCGAGGCTCTGCGGGAGTATGAGGCGGCGCTCGCGGCGGCGGACGGTGCTGGAACGAGGGGCGCGGAGAGCGCGTCGGATGCGAGCGGGGGAGGGGAGGTCAAGCCTGCGGTCCGCATTCTTTTCGCGGGCGACGGTTCTGTCTCGGCTCCGCCTCTGCGGGGTGCTGCGGCCACCGGCGTTGGCGCGGTGAATGGAACGGCAGCGCGGCGAGGCCGCGCCGCCGGTGGCAGTCCCCGGGGTGGCACGGCGCCCGCTGCGGTTCCGCAGTCGCCGGTGTCTGCCTCCAATTCGCTGTGGTGGTGGGTAGGTGGCGTCCTCGCCGTCGTCGGGCTTTTCTGGATGCTGGCCTCGGCGCTCTCGAGGCGGGAGCGGCCCGGGAGTTCGGTGGCGGCTCTGCCAACGGAAAACCCTCCCGGCGAGGAGGCCCCCGCCTTGGAGCCTCTGCCTCTGCCGTCGGGTTTCGCGTTGGTTCCGGTCGACGGCGCGCCCGCACCCTTGCCGTCCGTTGAAGGACTGGTCGCCCGCTTCGTCGCCGATTTTGGTGTGCTCGGGCGGGACTACAGCCGCGCCCCCGAGCCGGGTGGCGGAGTGGCGGCGTGGGTGAACGTCGTCTCCCCCGAGCCGGCGCGTTCGCTCCTGCGGGATCCCGGCGATCCCATGGGCGAGCATCTGCCCCTTTTCGCGAAATCCGAGGGTGCAGCTGAGCCGGGAGGATCACCCTTCCCCGGAGCGCTGTCTGTCGCCCTCGCCACGACGAACCGAAGCTCTCTCGCGATGACGGCGGACGCGGTGGCTTTTCCGCGAGGATTTACCCTCTTCGCGGTGGCGAGGCTGGAGTCGGGAGACGACCGCATCGCCCGGTTCCTACCGCAGCGGAGCGACGGGCGATACGTTCATCTTGCGACCCGCTACGACGGTCGCGTCGCTGGTTTGGTGAGGTCCGATCCCGAAGCTTCCGCCGCGGCCGTTGCCATCCCTTGGCCGGAGGAAAGTTTTGGGGTGCTCGCCTATCGCTTCGATCCGGCGGGCGGACGCCAGTCGCTCCGGTCGCGGATGGCGGGTGGTGGAGGGGAGTCCGCCGAGGGGGAGATCGGCTTCTCCGGCGAACGCCTCGCCCGCTTCTGCGTCGGCAAGCGTGGGTTCGGCGACTCCTTCGACACATCGACCGGAAATCTTCTCTTCG
>SLGN01000629.1 GCA_007123695.1 Verrucomicrobiales bacterium | reverse complement strand
TGACCCCTTTTGCAACCCCTTTTGCATGCTTTTGCACGGGATACTCCGCCAGCGACAGGCCGCCCGACCAGCTCACTGCGGTGGCCCCGCCCCGGCTCGCTGCGGGCGATGCGCCGGGTGCGGTAGTCGTAGGCGTAGGCGTGCGCCCCGCCCGCCGGGTCGGTCACGCCAACGAGACGGTCCTGGTGGTCCCACGCGTAGCTGCTGGTCTTGGCCGGCTGGCCGGTCTCGGTGAGGGGCTGAACCTCGCGGTTGCCGCGTCCGTCCTCGGTGGCGGCGGTCGTCGGCTTCGCAAGGACGACACCCCATAGAAACGCCACGAGAAGACCGGCGGCAAGGCGGACGGGAAGTCAATTCCTGTCACTTGAAACTTTTTCGGAGCGATTGGACAAACAAAAACGGCACATAGGGAGTGAGTCGAAATGACTCTACTAGTTTCTACTCCTGCCGTGTCTAGTGAGTCAAAATGACTCCAATGGTTTTGGATCTGTTTCTGACAAAATTCTGTAAAAGGTTCCATATCAGCGTTTTATAAAAATCGAGAAAGCATGGCATGCGGGATGCGTGAAGGGAAGGTGAGTAAATTGCTCAATAACCATTGAACCCAATCCAAACGACCATGAAACTGATCCGTTATCCACATCCCCTCCAGCAGCTCCGCGAATGGGAGGCCTTCTTCGAGGATCCTTTTCGCGCCTTCGCCCCTCTCCTGGCGGCGCCCGCCGGACGTGGCGGACGTCCTGCCGAGCGTCTTCCCAGCGTCGAGTGGTTCGAGGACGACTCGTCCTACCACGTGCGCATCGACCTGCCTGGAGTGAAGCGCGAAAATCTGCGTCTCGAGACCGAGGAGGGCTTGCTGCGCCTGGCTCTGGAGATCTCGGGAGAAGCCCGCAGCGAAGGCGGCCCGGTGGAGACCGCGCGCTCCGAATTCGTCGTGCGCTGCCCCGAAGGCATCAACCACGGGGGCGTCGAGGCGCGGCTCTCCGATGGAGTCCTTCAAGTTTCCTTGCCGAAGACGGAGGCACGCCGCGCCGTGAGCGTCGAGATCGCCTGAGTGAGAGATCCCGAATCTGGCAACGAGCAATCGAAAATCGAACCCGAAAGAAAAATCATGAACGCATCTAACGAACTTCAGAAACAAACGGAAAGCCGTGCCGCGGCCGAGGCTGCGCCGCAGAGCCCGGGGCCGGTGCATCGCCCCCGCTACACCTCGCGCTACGACGAGGAGGCTTGGCTGGTCTCGGTCGAGCTTCCCGGCGTCCGCAAAGAAGATGTCCGGGCGCTGGTCGAAAACGAGGTCCTCGAAATCGTCGCGGTGCGGCGGCTGGAGACTCCGGAGACCTGGCGATCGCTCGGTCGCTACGAGACCGAGCGACGCTGGCGTCTCCGGCTCGACGTCGGGCCGGAGGTGGACGAGGCGAGGATCTCCGCCTCGCTCGAGGACGGAGTCCTTTCGCTCCGGCTGCCTCTGCGCGAGGAGGTGAAGCCCCGTACCGTCGAGATCCACTGATCCCGTTGCATTTCGCCCGTCCTTTTCTGGGCGGGAACCCAGCCTCGCGACCGATCCGAAATCTTCGGGTCGGTCGCGCTTGCTGTGGGGGAGGCTTGAACGACGGACTCTCTACCGGTTTCCCGGTTCGACGGGCAGAGGGGAGATGACCGGGTCGAACGGCAGTGGCGACAGGACTTGGCTGTGGTGAACCCAGTGAACCGTATCTGTGAGAGATCCGGAATCGACGCGGACCCGCAGCGCATCCGCCTCGATCCCCTCGACAGTGGCATCGATGCGGTCGAAGATCCGCCGGATTCCGAGTCCGACGAGATTGGCCTCGGACCTCGCTTCGGCGCTCGGGTAGGTGGCAAAGAAGCGGCGCAGGGATTCCGCGTCCCGGGCGAGGTAGACGGGATCCGAGGGCGATCCCAGGGAAAGGGGTTCCATGGAGGGGGGAGGCATCTGCACGCTCTTTTCGGGGATTCGATTGCGTGCCATTTCCACGCCAAGCCTTCCCGAGAGAAGTACCGCGACAAAGAACATCGCCAAGCCCATTGCGGGGGCGGCGCCGAGGAGCCCGCGTAGGGTTTTCTCCAGCCCCGACGAGCCGGGCCTCGCGCGGTTTCCATCCATGGCCTTCAGCCTTCCTTGTCGAGACGCCGGGCGAGGAGTTCGCTGCTGCGCTCGAGGATGCTACGCTCCTCCTCGGTGAGACTCTGGAAGCCCTGGTCGTTGATCTTGTCGAGGATGGCGTCCACGTCGCCCGCGACGAAGCTCTTGTCGGCTTTTCGGCCCGTTACGGAGGTGGCGGTTGCCTGAGGATCGGCGGCTTCCCCGTCGCGGAGAATGCGAATGCCGAAAAAGCCGCGCGATTTCCGCGACCGGGTCTGTCTCGCTTCGCGAAAGTGCCAGCCCTGGCGGACGTAGAGCCAGCCCAGCAGCATGCCGCCGAAGTGGGCCATCACCGCGACGGCGGGTCCGTCGCCCCGCCCCGAACCGAGGAGCAGCGTGAGCACGTTCACCCCGATGCAGAACCACGCGATGTGGCGCAGGCGGATGGCGAAGGGGATCAGGAGAAGCTGGACCCTCTGGTCCGGAGCGAGGGCGATCAGGGCGAAAAGCATCGCCGAGACCGAGGCGGAGGCACCGAGGACGAGGGCGCCGGCATCGCCGAGGAGAGCGTTCCAGAGCAGTTGCAGGGCGCCGCCGGCGAAGCCGCCGAAGAGGTAGATCCGCAGGAGGTGGCGCGGCGCAACCGAGTGGAGAAGCATCCGCCCGATGAAGTACAGACCGACTCCGTTGACGAGGAGGTGCCAGGGCGAAAAATGAACGAATTGGTAGGTGAGGGGAGTCCAGAGCAGGAAGGACCCGATCCCCGGCAGGGAGAGACCGAGCAGGCCGTCGAGGCTGGAGCGCAGCAGCAGGTTGTTGACGACGAAGACGGCGGCGTTCGCCACGATCAGCCAGGTCAGGACGCTCCACGAGGCGGGCCCTCCGCCCCGGGGACGGCGCCCGTCACGCATGTATTCGCGGTTGTAGATGCTCATGGAATCGGGCGGGCGGCTCTGCGTTCGTGGGGCTGCGGCTTCGGTGGAGGTGGTTGGCTTTGCGTTTCGTCTACGCCCCGACGAGGGCGTCGGGCGCCGGATGCAGCACGGGGTCGCCGTAGAGAGTGTGGCCGCTGCTCTCGACGATGCGGATGTCGAGCAGTTCGCCGGCGAGGCGCCCCGGGTCGCCGTCGAAGACGACGATGCGGTTGGTCCGGGTGCGGCCGGAGAGACGGGCCTTGTTGTAGCGGCTCGGCCCTTCGCAGAGGACTTCCTGCACGGTGCCGACCTGGGCGTGGTTCTTGCGCTCGACGATGGAATCGACGAGGGCGAGGAGATCCTGGTTGCGCTCCTCCTTGACGCGCTCGGGCACCTGGTCCTCCATCTCGGCGGCGGGGGTGTCCTTGCGCGGCGAGTAGCGGAAGACGAAGGCTTGGTCGAACTGCACCGCCTCGACCGCCTTTTTCGTCTCGAGGTAGTCTTCGTCGGTTTCGCCGGGGAAGCCGACGATGATGTCGGTGGAGATGGCGATGCCGGGGCGGGCCTCCCTCATGCGTTCGCAGATTTCGAGGAAGCGCGCCGCCTTGTAGGGTCGGTGCATGCGCTTGAGGACGCGGTCCGATCCCGACTGCATCGGGAAATGGACATGGTCGACGAGCTTCGGCAGGTAGGTGAAGGCCGCCACGACGTCCTCCTTGTAGCCGATGGGGTGGGGCGAGGTGAAGCGGATGCGCCGGATCCCCTCGATCTCGTGGACCGCCTCTAGCAACTGCACGAAGGGGCTTTTGCCGTCCACCTTGGGAAACTCGTGGCGGCCGTAGAGGTTCACGATCTGCCCCAGCAGGGTGACCTCGCGCACCCCGCGGTCGGCGAGGTGGCGGCATTCGTCGACGATCTCGGCGATGGGACGGGCCCGCTCCGGCCCGCGGGTGTGGGGCACGATGCAGAAGGTGCACTTCATGTTGCAGCCCTGCATGATGCTGACGAACTCGCTGACTCCGTAGTCCTTGTCGACGTGGTCGCGGATGGTGTTCTGCGAGCCCTCCTCCTCGCCGACGTCGATGATGGGGCGGCGCAGGTCGTCCATTTCCGCCTCTTCCTTCGCCCGCATGA
The DNA here is from genome assembly GCA_007123695.1 of Verrucomicrobiales bacterium. Taxonomy (GTDB): domain Bacteria; phylum Verrucomicrobiota; class Verrucomicrobiia; order Verrucomicrobiales; family DEV007; genus Arctic95D-9. Next base: position 815 of record SLGN01000629.1, on the reverse strand, counting down.
TCTCGACGCAGTGGTCGACGACGCGATGGTATTTCTGGGTGCCGGCGACGAGGTCGAGGTGGGGCGCCTCCTCCAGGAGCTGGGCGCCGCGGCTCTGGGCCATGCACCCCATCATGCCGAAGACCATGCGCGGGTTGCGGCGGCGGAACTTGCCGAGGTGGTTCATGTTGCCGATGGCCTTCTGCTCGGCCTGGTCGCGCACCGAGCACGTGTTCAGCAGCACGACGTCGGCGTCGTCGGCCTGCGGAGTGACGGTGAAGCCGCGCTCGACGAACATCTGCGCGACTTGTTCGGAGTCGCGCTCGTTCATCTGGCAACCAAAGGTTCTCAGGTAGACTTTCGGCATGGTGGCGGACGGGCAGGGTAGGGAAGGGGGACGGCTTGCGCCCGGGTCGGGGAAGGTAGCCGGAAATGGTCCGGCGGACAAGCGGCGAAGGCGGACGCGCCCCGGCATTGGGGATGCGTCCGGATACGCGGGACGCTTGACATCTGCCGCATTGGAGCGAGAAATAGGGGCCTCGTGACCGAGATCGCCGTCATTTTCCTGCTGCTGCTGCTCAACGGAGTCTTCGCCATGGCGGAGATCGCCCTCATCTCTGCGAGGCGCAGCCGCCTGAAGGCGCTTGCCGAATCGGGCAAGAAGAGCGCTGCTCTCGCCCTGAGCATGGGCGAGAGTCCGGAGCGTTTTCTCAGCACGGTCCAGATTGGAATCACCTTGGTGGGAGTGCTCGTCGGCGCGTTCGGCGCGGTGAAGGTGGCCCCGCTGATTTCGCCGTGGCTGGCGGGATTTCCGGCCCTGGCCCCCCACGCGGAAG
>SLGN01000749.1 GCA_007123695.1 Verrucomicrobiales bacterium | reverse complement strand
GCAGCTATAGGTTATGGTGGCATAACGCTTACGCAAGTAATACCTAAAATTAAAGAGCTTATTAAAAAAGAGACGCCGGCAACCCAAGAAGTAGTAGAAAAAGACCTACCTATTATTAATAAAAAACTTGATAATAAAGCAATGCATAATTTTAATTTTGAACAATTTTATAATTACCATGACGCACCAAGCCATGGCGGCAACGCGGGCCTGCGAAGCGGGCCGTCCTCTCACTCGGCGGCTGGCAAGGAACGCCACACGATGTTGCGGTATTGGGCGCGGGTTTGGTAGGCGGCGATCCCGATAGGTGCCGAGAGTTCGATGTCTCCAGGAAGCAGGCTGATCTTCCGGTCCGTCAAGTCGAGATCGACCTTCTCCGTGTCGTCGATCCAAGCCTGCAGCCTGTCGTCCGAGACCCTCACAGTGACCTTGTGCCACACGTCCTTGGCGAACCCATCGATGCTCATGGTCTCATTTTCCGAGGCGTTCAGGTCATCGACGCAGGAGATCCCCACGATGCCCCCACCCCAGCCGCCCACGACGAAGGTGGCGTGGCTCTCCTTCACCGGAAAGGTCAGGGCGAGAAAGAAATCGTTCCCGTCGAGCTTCATCGCCTCGAGCGAAATCTCGTAGTTCGAGCTCGCGGGAGGATCCGCGTTCCAGTTGACGCCGGTGATGACCGCGCCGAATCCGAACTCGAGGTGTCCCTCGTCGTTGACGAAGACGTCGCCCTCGCCGCCGAAGGCCGTCTTTTTCCACGTCCCGAGGGTCTTGCCGTCGAAAAGGGCGATCTCCCCGCCCTCGTCAGCATCCTGCTTCTCGGCGACGGCATCGGCGGCTTTCCCCTCCGCCGACGCGCTTTCGGCCGACTTCTCCTCCTCTTTTTCCTTGGCGGAGGCGGGAGAGTCTCCCGAGGCGGCGGCAAACTCGGTCGGCTGGGCCAAGGCGAGCACGGTGCGGGCGAAGCCGGACTTCCCCGTCTCGGGATCCTCGCGGAGCGACCAAACGAAGACGCCGGACGAGTCGTAGAGCGAATAGTGCATCGCGACCCCGGAGGCGAGGAAGACGGTTGCGAAGAGGAGGAGGGCGCCTGCGGTTCTCATGCCCTCACTTTTCAGATCGCCTCCGCTTCCGCAAGCGAAATCGTCCTCCGCCGCGATGGCGCTTGGGCTGTTGCGACCGTCACCGAGCCTCAGAGCCAGTCGAACCAGCCGAGGAAGCCCTCCAGAATCGAATGCCACCTCGACTCCTTCTCCTCGTTGAAGTGGAGCATGAGCCCGTCGGGATCGTAGCGGGCCGTCGATCCTGGCGTGTGGTCGAGATACCAGTCCAGCAGATCCTGTGGCGTCGTGTCGCGGAAGGTGCGGTCCTCCGGAAAACCACGCGGCAGCTCGTCATCCCAGATTCGGCTGCTGTCCCAGCCGAGCTGGGCCGCCACAGCGATGTAGCCCTGCAGATGGCTCTCCGCGTCGCTCGCGTCCTCGGGCAGGGTGATGCGTGGCAGAGTCGCTTGAAAGAGATTCGCCGTCTCCCGGGGATTCGGCATGTCGGGCAGCGCCGCGATGGCAAAGTCGAGTTCGACGATGCCGGGTATGAAAACGAGGGGCAGGGGGCCGTCCGCATCCTCCGCCACCGGGCGGCTTGCGAGAGAGAGACGGCCCTTGGTTTCCTCCTTGCGCCAGTCGCGATGCACCTTCCCGTCGACGAGGACCCCGGTATGGCGCTCCAGCATCGTGATCGACGAGCACCGAACCGTCTCCCAGCGCTCCCGGGCGCCGGACGCGTCGAACAAAAACGTGGCGAATCCCGGATCGCGGTTCGTTGATCGGGACCGCACGAACTCTTCGACCGCCTTCGCCGCAGCCTCCGCAGCCTCCGCAGCGGTATCGTCGGCAGGATCCGCCGAAGCCGTCTTGGTCCTCGAACCTGTCGGCCCGCCTGCCCCTGTTGCGGTTGGGAGAGACCCGCCCACCCGGACCGATTCGGGACGCCGCTCGTGAGCTGCCAGCCACTGCACCCGCAGCGCCTCCCCGAAAACGGTCTGCGTCCCGGCGCGACGCTCCAGTTGCGCGTGCTCGGGTTCCCCCGTCAGAAACTGGACGCGGCAGACCAAAGGGGCGTCGTGCCAGACGAGCAGCGAAGCATCGGTCCGCAGCCAGACGCCCGAGGTCTCTCGCCGGGGCGAACCTCCGACCGAGCCATCGAACTCGTAGCTGACCTTGGCCCCCGTGCGCGAGTCCCCGACCACGAGAGCCGGGGCGTGGGGATGGTCCATCCCCTCGGTGCGGAACACGAGCCGCAGCATCGGTGTCTCGTGGGTGCGCGAGGGACGCAGCTCGTGGAAGGAGTCGGGCAAGCCCTCGGCGTCGAGTTCCTCGCGGGAAAAGGGCGCGCCGGTGGCGGGATCCCGGAAAGTCAGGGCTACCGACCAGTCGGGATCTTCCCAAGCGTCCCCGCTCCCCGGCACCCAGGTGGCGAAGGCGAAGAACTCTACAGCCTCTCCCTCAGCCAGCGAATCCCTCCAGGCTTCCGGATCGGGCATCGTTGCCGGCGCCTTCTCGCCCTGCCATGCGAGCAGGAAAGAACCCGCCGTCCCTCCGAGCCTGCCCGGCTCGGCCATCGCCTCCCCTGCAGGCCAAGCCACCCCGTTCCGGCGCGACGATTTCTGCAGCAGCCCGAATCGCGACTCGCGGAAGCCGTAGGCATCGCGCGAAGCGTCCGCCGGACTTTCGAAAGCCTCGCGCTCCTGCGAACCCGGAACCAGCCCCCAAGCGACAAATGCCGCGTAGAGGAGCGCCGCCGCGCCCAGCCAATATCGCTTCTTCACGCTCATCGCCCAGCCCGAGTGGACTCGTTCTGCCACGAAATCGCAAGACCAAAGCGATCTATTTTGCGTGTTCGGCGCGGGGCGGACTGGAGCGAGCTGCGGGTGCTGCGGGATTTCCGGAAAGGGGTGACGCGTGCCCAAACGGCGACGCTTCCGATCCACGGTCCTGCGTCGGTGAAAAATCCAGCCCTTCTCCCGAAGACGGCTCTTTGCAAAGATTCCGCTTGGCAAAGCTCGAGAGTCGGGCTCCCCTTTCCAAGCGACCGCAACGCCCGCGCATGAAGCCGTATCCGCCCTTCGCCGCCCTCGGCGCATCCCTCCTTCTCTGCGCCTGCGGAGGAAAAAACGAATACGTCCCGCCGCCGCCGCTCGAGGTGGAAGTGCTTGCCCCCGCCGTGGGCCCCATCGTCGTGCATCAGGACTTTCCCGGCCGCACGGTGCCCTACGCGCTCGCCGAGGTGCGCGCGCGTGTGAAGGGCTTCCTCAAGGAGATCCAGTTCCGCCCCGGCTCCGTTGTCGCCGAGGGCGACCCGCTCTTCCTCATCGAGCCCGACCAGTTCGAGGCCGCCGTCGCCACGGCCCGGGCGCAGGTCGACCGGGCCGCGGCCGACCTCCAGATCGCCACGACGCAGTTCGAGCGGCGCAGACAGGCCGCCGCCTCCGGAGCCGTCTCGGAAATCGAAGTGGCCGCCGCCGAAGCCGAGGTGAAGGCGGCCGGAGCATCCGTGAAGATGGCCGAATCCGCCCTCGCCGACGCCGAGCGCGACCTCGGCTACACCCGCATCGCCTCGCCTCTCGCCGGTCGCGTCTCCAAGGCCGCGGTCGATGTCGGCAACCTCGTCGGATCGGACGGGGCGACCCTCTTGACCACGGTCGTCGCCGACAATCCCATCTACGTCGTGTTCGAGGTGAACGAGCGCGACGTCCTCCGCCACCTGCCGAAGCGGCGTCTCGTCGACCAGGGCGATCCGACGGAGAGCTCCGCGACCCCGCCAGTGCGGCTGACCCTCACCGACGGCTCGGTCTACCCTCTCGAGGGGGTCATCGACTTCATCGACAACGCCGTCGATCCCGACACCGGCACGATCCGGGCCCGGGCCGTCTTCGAGAATCCCGAGGGCGCCCTCGCCGCCGGGCTTTTCGTGCGCGTCGGCTTGCCCGTGGCGCGGCTCTCCGCCGAGGACTCTCCCGCCATCCGCGTGCCCGCCGACGTGGTGCAGCGCGACCTCGGCGGCAGCTTCGTCCTCGTCGTCGGCGACGACGGAGTCGTCGAGCGCCGCCCCGTCGTCACGACCGCCTTCCGCGAAGGGGCCGACGCCATTCTCGACTCGGGCCTGACCGCCGCCGACCGCGTCGTCGTCTCCCACCTCCAGAAAGTCCGCGCCGGCGCGAAGGTGGTGCCGAAGCCCAGAGATCCGCCAACGAGTCCAGAGCCTAGCAGCGAGCCATGATTCGGGCTTCAAGGATCTCTTGAGACCAACGATCAATGACCACGATCCAAGCCAACATTCCCGACTTTCTCGCAAAGCAAGCAGCGGAGGCAGCTGAGCGGGAAAAAACCACAGTGGACCACATCATCGCCCTCCCTCTCACGTCGCAGTTGAGCGCATGGAACGTCCGCGACTCGGTGGAGACTCGTGCAGCCCGTGGGCGGATTTCCGACTTGGATGAAATCCTCGCCTCCGTTCCCGATGTTCCACCACTGCCCGGAGACGAGCTCGACCGCTGCCCCGCCGAGCTCTGCCGCCCCTCGGAGCGGCCCTACGAAGGCACTCCGAAGGAGATCGACTACGGAGGGATGGAGACCCGCCGCGTCCATGCGAAGGGGACGGTGTGCTACCGGAGGGAGCGGATCTTCCTCTCCGAGAGCCTCGCCGGATGGGACGTGGGACTCTCCCCGACGGAAGAGGAGCTCGTCGAGGTTCGCTTCTCCGACGTGCTGCTCGGGCACATCGACGAGCAGACCCTCAGCTTCAAGCCCCTGCGGCCAGGACACGAGGCCGCCGCCGGAAGAGTCAAGCGCGCCAACCAGAAATAAGCGATCCAATGAGATCCGAGATGGCTTTCGATAATTTCCACAACCTCCCCCCTCGGGGGGAGCCGCCCCGCCCTGCGGACGGGGAGGAGCTTGTGAAAAGCCGGAG
>SLGN01000300.1 GCA_007123695.1 Verrucomicrobiales bacterium | reverse complement strand
ATGACCACCTTCGACCAGGGCTTCCGTTGCTTCCCGATCCTCACCCGCTTGAACTTGCTGAGCCCGCCCAAGAAGAAGGAAAATTGATCTCCGTCGCTTGTTCCAATTCCCATCGGCCCCGCCTTTGCTGGCGATGGGACGGACAATGCGAGTCGAACGTACCGTGGAGAGGGAGAATGGGCCAGGAGAGCCAGAAGAGAGCGAAGGGACCGCGCGGAGCAAAGTGGCATCGGCATCCTGCCGATGGACCGGCCTTTGAGGTGCGGAAACCGGAGGACTCCCGTCCGCTCCTGGCGGCACCGAACGAAGCGCGGGCGCGTCGGCGAGCGCGGGAGCGGCTGGATGGGCGGCGGGGGCGTGGAGGCGGAGGCTTGGGAGGATGTTTCCTGACTTCACGAGCCGTCATCAACTGTCACCGGTAGCGTTCGACCCGGAGACCCTCGATCCGCTCGAAGTGCCGGGCGTTGTCGGTCACGAGCGAAACTCCGGCCTCGATGGCGGCGGCTGCAATCAGGATGTCGAAATCGCCGATCAGCGCCCCGCTCTCCCGCAGGGAACGGCGAACCCGGCTCCCGACGAGCGCGGCTCGGCTGGAAACCTCGATGTGCCGGAACGGAGCAAGGAAGCGTTCGCCCTCCGATGGATCTTCGTAGCCTTCGAGAAACTCGAGGGCGGCGACGACGGAAACCGCGAACTCCTCCTCGCCATGGGCGGTGAGATAGTTCGATGCCGCGCCGGGGGAGCGTCGCACCCATTCCCTCTGCAAATCGATCAGAAAGGTCGTGTCGAGGAACTTCATGAATCAACCTCGCCGTCCCAGTGAGAGGGACTGACGCTGCGCCCGGACATTCCTCCGTCCTGCCAGAAACGAGCCGCGCTCCGGTCCGCCTCCTTCACGCCGAGTTCCGCGAGAGCCCCCAGAATCGAAGCTCCGCTGGCGTCTGACGGGCCGAAATGCGCCCGCCGCACCACCGCCGAGAAGGACTCGCCCTCCCGCTTGGCCCGCTTCAGCTTGTCGTAGGCGTCCAATTCCAGCGAAATCGTCTTCGTTGCCATGCACGGAATCATGCACGACCGCCCAGGCTTTGTCAAACCCACGGTCAGGCGATGCTTCGGTTTGTGGGGAGTCCGACCGCAGGGGCTGTGGAGAAGCGGAGGCGCGAAGCGAAGTGGCATCGGCATCCTGCCGATGGTCTGGCCTTTGAGGGGCGGAATCCGGAGGACTCCCGTCCGCTCCTGGCGTCACCGATCAAAGCGCTGGCGGATCGTAGAGCGAGGGGGCGGCTGGATGGGCGGCGGGGGCGTGGAGGCACGGGCTTGGGAGGATGGCGATGGGAGGTGAGGAGGATGCGGGAGCTAGAGACCGGGGGAATTGAGCGGCGGCTCGCTTGATGAGGAGGCGGGGTCCGAAATGCTTCGAGCTTGACTGCCGCACACGCGCGTGGGATGATCCCACATGATGAAGACGGTCACGACCGACCAGAAAAGACGGGTGGTTCTGCCCAACGTCGAGCCGGGCGAGGTGTTCGAAGTCCGTGAGAGCGCGCCGGGTCATCTTGAGCTGACCAAGCTGGTGCCGGCACCGAGGGAGTCCCTCGCGCCTGCCGAAGTCCGCCGCCGCATGACCGAGAGCGGGCTGCGTCCGCGGATGAATTGGGAGTCGCTCCGCTCGGTGACGCGGGAAGATTAGGGCCTGCGACCCGTAGTCTCCAGAGTCGATCCCATGGCGCTGCTGTTCGACACCAACGTCCTGATCTACGCCTACGACCCTGGCTCGCCCTACCATGCTTGGGCGGAAGCGACGCTTTTCCAAGCGCTCTCGGGCAAAGGGGCGGCAATCAACCCGGTAATCCTGGCGGAGCTTTGCGTCGGCGAGATGGACCCTGAAACGGTCCCCGAGAGATTGGTTCATCTTGGCATGCTGTTCCTCGACTTGCCTTGTTCCGCTGCCCGTCGCGCAGCGGAATCCTTTGCGATGCATCTGGATAAGCGTAAAGCGGCAGGCGTGGAACCAAGTTCGAAGGTCCCGCTCCCCGACTTCTTCATCGGGGCGCACGCCGAGCTGATCGGACTGCCGTTGGCTACCGTCGATGTCTCGCGATACCAAACCTACTTTCCGAAGGTGGATCTGGTTACCCCGTTTCCGTAGGACCGGTTGGCGAGCTGAGGCAACGGTGCCAATGGCCAACGAGAAGTGAGGGCGCCGCGCGGAGCTACGTTGTATCGGCATCCTGCCGATGGTTCGGGCTTGGAGGGGCGGAAACCGGAACCCGCCCCCTGGCTACGTAAGGTAGGAGTTGTGAGCTTGGCAGCGGCTACAGCCTTGCTCGGGAGAGGTGATGGGAGTAGAGTGGCGGCATGACGGAAGGCATTTCGATTGATCCGGCCGTGTGCCATGGGAAACCGGTGATCGCAGGCACGAGGGTTCTCGTGTCCACGATCCTCGGGGCGCTCGCTGGCGGATACTCATGGGAGGAGGTCCAAGACGACTACGCGATCAATCCCGCGCAGATCGCCGCAGCCCTTCAGTTCGCGAGCGACATGGCCGATTTCCAGGTATCGCGCTACGACGCGGTCGCATGAAAATGGCGTTCCAATTGCGCGACCAGTCTTGGATGGTCTACCCGTCGTTTGAAGATTGAAAAAGTGACCCTGGCAGGATTTTTCCTGGCTGCACAACAGGGATGGGCGGCGGGGGCGTGGAGGCGAGGGCTTGGGAGGATGGCGATGGGGGGAGCGGAGGAGATGGGGCTTGATCGCCCCGTTCAGGGCGGGTATCTTCGCAGCCATGAGCAACGTCGCCGAAATCGAAGCTGCGATCAAAATGCTGCCTGATTCGGAGGTCGAAAGGCTTTCGAAATGGCTCGACGCCTATCGCCAGCGTGATTCCGCGTCGCCATGCGTCGAAAGCTGGCTGAAACAAGCTCGTGGCGCGGCGGTTCCAGGCACGACAACCCGCGAGGTGATGAAGCTGACCCGCGGTGAAGAATGATCCTCTTCGATACCAACGTGCTTCTGGACATCGCTACCGCCGACCCGATCTGGCTGGCTTGGTCTGAGAACGAAATTGTCTGCGGACATCCCCAGACCTCACAACTCACATCACTGCCGCTATTCCTCGCCCGCCAAGCGCAGGGCCTCGGAACGAAGCGCCTTTCCAATTCTGAACTGATTCGAGTCGAGAGCGTCGAGAAGAGGGCGAATTGCCTGAATCACCCCCCATTGCTTCGCCTTCAGGGCCAGGCCAACGGTTCCAGTGACCGGAACCCCGAGTCTCTGAGCCGCCTCGCGTGCCCTTCGGTCGTCAAGAATGATGCGGGTGCGCGTTTCGTAGGCAAGGGCGATGGCCTCCGATTCACCGGCATCCACGACGAGGCGCAGCGCTGCGACCATGCCGACATCGGAAGGAACTTGGACGAGGATCCACGGAGGCAACGGGCCGAACTCCGACTCCACGGCCGGCGGAGCCATCACCGGTTCGAGCAAGGCCGGGAGGAGATCGAGGCGGTCGATCCATTCCAAGCCGATCAGGCAAGCGCTATCGACGACGGCGGGGATTTTCACCATTCCGTCTCACCTGCAAGATCATCGGCTGCGTAGTCGATCACCGGGATGTCGTAGCGGGCCAAGGCGTCGATGAAGGCTCGCTTTTCATAGCCTGCCAATTCGGCCGCCTGCCCGAGTGAGAGGCGGCCGAGCTCATAGAACTTCAACGCCATCATCAGGCGACCCTCGTCAGCATCGACGAAGGGCGGCAGAGAAGCGGGGTCCAAGACGCACGTAGCGGAAGGCATGCAGGCAGAATACGGCATCGTATCTTCATTGGCAACGCTCAAAAGGGAGCGGGACAGGGGAACAACAAGAGGGCGTCGCGCGGAGCAAGGTGGCATCGGCATCCTGCCGATGGTCTGGCCCGTGAGCTGCCGAAGCCGGAGGACTCCCGTCCGCCCTCGGCACAGCCGGACGGAGCGACAGCGCGTCGGCGAGCGAGGGGGCGGCTGGATGGGCGGCTGGATGGGCGGCGGGGGCGGAGGCTTGGGAGGATGGCGATGGGGGGGGAGCGGAGGAGGCGGGGCGCGGGAGGTGGAGAGTGATCCGTGTCGGGCGAGACGAATCAAAAGGCAAGAGATATTCTTCGGACAATCCCCGACTCTGGCTTAATTGAGGATTGCGGGGACAAGATCAGCGTGCTTCGAAAAATCAGATCCACCCATTGACCCCGCATGCGGTATCGTATACGGTATCAAGGTGATTCGAGCCGTGATCGATACGAACGTGCTGGTCGCGGCCTTGCGCTCATCCACCGGTGCCAGCCATGAGCTTCTGCTGATCGCCGACCGGGGTGGGTTCGAGGTCGCGCTGTCCGTGCCATTGCTTGCGGAATACGATGACGTCTGCCATCGTCCCGAGAGCGGCATCCCCATTCCCGAGGCGGCGGTCGACGACGTGATCAATCGGATCGCGCAGATTTCCCGGCAGCAGTCCATCCACTACTTATGGCGTGGCGTCCTTCCCGACCCCAAGGACGACATGGTGTTGGAGGTGGCGGTGGCCGCCGGAGCTTCCCATATTGTCACTTTTAACCTCAAGCATCTCATGCAAGCCTCGGAGTTTGGGATCGCTGTCGTCACACCCTCCGAGTTCCTGTACCTGCTATGAGCACTCTTAGCCTTAGAATCCCGGATTCGCTGCATCGAACGTTGAAGACCGCCGCCGAAAGGGATGGCGTTTCCATCAACCAGTTCGTGAGCCTCGCCGTAGCAGAGAAGCTGTCTGCCTTGCAGACCTTCGATCTGATCGCGGAGAGGGCTGCAACGGGTTCTCAGCAGGATTTCCTCAAAGCCATGTCGATGGTTCCTCCCGGGGAAACCGTCGAGGGCGACGAGATCCCATCGGGATACAAGAGGAAGGCCAGTCGTCCTTCCTGACGATCCTGGGCCTTATTGCCGGGATGACAACGACTGCCGATTGTCCGACCTTTGAAGTGCTGAACCCGGAGCGCT
>SLGN01000272.1 GCA_007123695.1 Verrucomicrobiales bacterium | reverse complement strand
GTGGTCGCCGAGGCTCTGGCGTCCGCCGTGGCCGATGTGGGCCCAGGATTCGGTGCCCGAGCCGGCGGTGAAGGTGATCGCGCCTGCCGTGGAGCGAACCGAGACGTTGCCCTCCATGTCGCCCGGAACGCTGCCGGTGGTGACGCGGTTGGTGTGCCCGATCTGGGTGTAGCCGCGGGTGCCGCTGCTGCTCGTCCCGGTGATGTCGCCGACAGCCTGCACGGTGACGTCGCCGATGCGGGTGCCTTGGTTGTTGCGGCCGCCATGGCCGATCACCGCATGGGTGGTGTCGCGCGTGCCGCCGATCAGATCGACGGCGCCGCCGCTCGTAACCGACACATTTCCGGTGAAGGTGCTGTCGCCAGTGGAGCCGCGCATCCCGTGGTGGCCGATCTGGGCGTAGCTGACGGAGCCACCGAGCTCGCCGCCGAGTCCGTTGGGGATGTTCTGCCCGCCGGAGACCACCACATCCGATCCTGCGCTGACGGTGATGTCCCCGTCGATGTCGCCGGTGGAGGATCGGCCGCCGTGGCCGATCGCGGCGAGGGAGTCGGTGCCTCCGCCAGCCGCGACTTCGACGCGACCGCCGGCGTTCACCATGATCGCCCCGGAGAGGTCCCCGGCATTGTTCCAAGCGCCGTGACCGACCTGCGCATAAGCGTATTGGCGCACGGTGTTGACGTTGCCGCCGCCCCCTAGCAGGAGGATGTCCTCGAGAGCGCTCACCGTGATGTCACCGCTGTGATCTCCGGCGGAAGAGCGCCCTCCGTGGCCGAGGTGGGCGTAGTTGTCGGTGGCCACGCCCCCCTGGAAGAGGATGCTGCCTTCGACACCGCCGAGGCCGGCGTCGACAGTGATGTCCCCGCTGTGCCCGGCTCCTCCGGCGGCCGACCCACCGTGCCCGAGCTGGGCGTAGGCGCGGCTGTAGCTACCGTGGTTGAAGGTCGAAGCTGCCGTGCTGTCCACGTTCGCGACCGCGAGGTCGAAGGAGACCGTGCCGTTGCTGTAGTCGATCATGCCAACGACGTAGCCGTTCATATCCACGAGATTGCCGGAGAAGTCGTCGGTGATCTCGGCGTATTCGGGAGCGGCGGGGTCGCTGAAAGTGATCAAGACGGTGCCGCGCTCGAGCTGGCTGCCGAAGGCGCTGGTGCTGATGCGCATCTGCCCGGATTCCCCGCCCCCGGCGATGGCGGCGGCAGCCACTTCGCCGGAGGTGACGCTCGTCGCGTTGCGGAAGCCGCCGCCGAGGAAGCTGACGCTGCCCCAGGCCTCCACCGAAATGTCGCCGCTGTGGCTGCCAGCCGCGCTTCGCCCGCCGTGGCCGAGCTGGGCGTAGCGGTCGCTGCCCTTGCCGGCGGTGAAGGTGATGTCGCCCTCGACGACGCCGAGGCCAGCGCGGACAACAATGGTGCCGCTGTGGTCGCCGGCGGCGCCGAGGCCGCCGTGCCCGAGCTGGGTGTACCCGGTGCTGCCGGTGCTGGTGTTGGACTGCGCGCTGGTGAAGGCGACGTGTTCGGCAGCCTCGACGAGGATGTTGCCGCGGTGGTCGCCCTGGTTGTCGCGCCCGCCGTTCCCGATCTGCGCGTAGGCGGTGGTGCCGGTGCTGCCGGTCACGAGCACGCTGCCGCCGGTGCTGCGCACCACGATGTGGGCGGCGGCGCCGCGCGGGCCGGTCAGGGGGTTGGCGTTGTTCCCGCCGTTGCCGATCTGGGCATAGCCGCGGGTGCCTCCGCGGGAGGTGACGAGCACGTCGCCAAGTGCGGTGACCGAGATCGTCTCGGTGGCGTTGCCGTCGGGATTGACCGCACCGTGGTTGCCGCGGGCGAAGTTGCCGCCGTGGCCGATCTGGGCGTAGCGGTCGGCGCCTCCGCCCCCGCTAAGCAGGGAGAGGCTACCGTTTCCGCTGGACGTGAAGGTCGTGGTCTCGGGGACTCCGCCGACGAGGAACACGTCGCTGTGGTCGCCGTCGGTACCGGCGCTGACGGTGATGTTCCCGCTCTGGTCGCCTTCCGTTTCGTAGCCGCCATGGCCGATTTGGGCGTAGTTGCCGAGGAAACCGCCCGGCACGTTGCCGCGGTCCATGCGGATTTCGATGTTGCCGCCGGCACGCAGGACGATGTCGCCCTCGTTGTCTCCGGTAGTGTGGTAGCCGCCATGACCGACCTGCGAGTAGGTGCCGTATCCGGGAGGCCCCCCGCTGGTGCTGGAGTCGGTGTTGGAGCGGACGAGGACGTTGCCGGAGAGCGAGGCCAAGCGGATCGAACCCGAGTTGCCGCCCCCGGTGCCGTCCGGTCCACTCGGCCCGACAAGACCGCCGTGGCCAACCTGGGCGTAGGCGCCGTCGAGGCGACCGGAGCGGATGCGGACGTTGCCGAGCGCCACCGCTTGGATGTCGCCGCTGTGCCCGCCCCCGGCGGCGATGCCGCCGTGGCCGAGTTGGGCGTAGCGTCCCTCGGCGCCGAGGGTGGCCTGGACGGCGTTGCCGGCGGTAAAGTCGATGATGCCCGCGCTGCCGCCCGCGCCGGCACGCAGCGAGATGTCGCCGGAATGACTGCCGAAGGCCCCGAGCCCCCCGTGGCCGAGCTGGGCGTACTGCCATTGGTGGGAAAGGGTCGAGCTGCTCGAGACGAAGGTGGCGTTCCGGTGCGAGGTCACGAAGAGATCGCCGGAATGGTCCCCGGCGGCGAGGATGCCGCCGTGGCCCATCTGCACGTAGCTGTGCTGCCCGGTGCCGACGGTGGCGGTGAGGTCGGCGTTGGCTGGGATGCCGGTGGTCACCACGCGGATGTCGCCGGTATGGCCGCCCCCGACCGCCGCGGCGCTGTGCCCGCCGTGGCCGAACTGGGCGTAGGCGAAATCGCCGGCGCCGCCTTCGATCAAAAGGGTGCGCCCGGATTCCACGTCGATGGTGCCGTCGACGGTGCCGCCATGGGAGCCCGTGTTGCCGAAGCCTCCATGGCCGAGCTGGACGTAGTGGCCCTCGGTGCCGGCGACGCCGCCGCGGAAGCGCATCCCGGTGCCGCTCGTGCCCAGGTTGATCTCGATCTCGTCGATGCCGTCGAAGCCGTCGAGGTCGGCGAAGTTGCTGAGGCTACTGCCGGCGGTGTGGCCGCTGATGGTGATGTTGCCGGTGAGGTTGGCCGCCGGGTCGGTGGAGCCCGCCGCTCTCATGCCCCCGTGGCCGAGCTGCGCGTAGGAGCGCATCCCTCCGTCCCCGCGTCCGGCGTCGAAGAGGAAGTTGCCGGCCGAGCGGACGACGATGTCGCCATTGTGCGCCCCAGCCGCGTCGAAGCCGCCGTGGCCGAGCTGCGCGTAGGCCTCCTCGGAAGCGCCGGCCCCGGCGGTGAAGCTGAGGTTGGCGTTGCGCGTGGCGACCGAGATGCGGCCGCTGTGGCCGAGGAGGCTGTCGGCGTTGTGGCCGCCGTGGCCGAGCTGAGCGTAGGAGCGCACCGAGTTGGCGCCGCCCGTGAAGGTCAGGGAGCTGTGCGCGAGCACCCGGATGTCGTCACGGTGGCTTCCCCGCGCCTCGAAGCCTCCGTGGCCCAGTTGGACGTAGCTCTCCAGCCCCGTCCCGGCGGTGGCGGTGATGCTGGCGTTGGCGGGGATGCCGGTGGTCACCACCTGGATGGTGCCCGAGTGACCGCCGCCGTCCGCTGCGGCACTATGCCCCCCGTGGCCGAGTTGCACGTAGCCCCGGTCGCCGGCCCCGCCGGCCAGCGTCAGGGTGTGCCCGGAGGTTACGTCGATCCTCCCGCTGTGCGAGCCCTCGTTGCCGAGACCGCCGTGGCCGAGCTGGGCGTAGTGATCCTCGCTACCAGCGACACCTCCTCGGAAGCGCATTCTCGGGGTGCTGGTGCTCGTGCTCTCGATGATCTCGATCTCGTCGGGCTCGCCGTCGCCATCGAAGTCGCCGAGATCGGTGAACTTGCCTTGGAAATGGCTGCTGACCGTGATGGTTCCAGTGAGGTCGGATGCTGGATCGGTCGAGTCAGCCGCCCGCATCCCGCCGTGGCCCAGCTGCGCGTAGGAGCGCACCCCTTCGGCGCCCTGACCGCTATCCAAAATGAAGTTACCGGCGGCACGCGCAACGATATCGCCATTGTGCGCCCCTGCCGCGTCGAAGCCGCCGTGGCCGAGCTGCGCGTAGGACTCGGTCGAAGCCCCGGTACCGCCAATGAAATTCATGTTTGAACTTCTCGCCGCCACCGCGATGCGACCGCTGTGGCCGAGCGGGCTGTCTGCGTCGTAGCCGCCGTGGCCGAGCTGCGCGTAGGAGCGTGCCGAGTTGGCCCCCCCGGTGAAGCTCAGTGCGTTGTTCGCCAGCGCCGCGATGTCGCCGCGCTGCGTGCCGGTCGGGGGGGTGCCGCCGTGGCCGAGCCGGGCGTAGGAGTCGGTGGAGCCGCTGGTGGCGCCGGTGAAGGTGACCGATCCCCCGAAAGAGGCCACGGTGATGTCGCCCTCGTGCCCGTCGGGGCTGGCCGCTTCGAAACCGCCGTGGCCGAGCTGGACGTAGCTGCTGAAGCCGGGGCGGTCGGTGCGCAAATTCGAGAAGGTGATGCTGCCCTGGGAGAAGGCGGAGATACTGCCGCTGTGGCTCCCTGTCGCGTGGGCGCCGCCGTGGCCGAGTTGGGCGTAGCGGAAAGCACCGGCAGTGTTGGGGATCCCGTTACCCGGATCGCTGTTGTCGGCGTTGCTGCCCCCTCCGCGGAACTGAAGAGTGCCGGTCTCCGCGCGGACGACGATCGCGCCGCTAAGATTTCCGCTCGCCCCGAAGCCCCCGTGCCCGAGCTGGACGTAGGCGCGCTGGTTGGCATTGGTGGTCGAACTGGAGTTCGTGCTTCGGAAGTTTACATTGGTGTGGGCAAGCACGGTGATGTTGCCGCCGTGGTCGCCTCCGGTGCCAGTGCCACCGTGCCCGAGCAGAAGGTAGGCGTCGGTGCCAGGGCTGGTGGTGTCGCCGGAAAAACGGAACTCGACGCTGCCCCCAGTGGAGGCCACGGTG